>CAYNDY010000028.1:7326-16727 GCA_964396105.1 uncultured Muribaculaceae bacterium | reverse complement strand
CCCTGGGCCGGCGGGCAGAAGCCCTTGTAAAGTTTCGCACTTGCGAAACTTTAGTAATTTATAGTTCAAATCGGTTGCAGGCCCCTCGGATTTCACCCTCACAGGCCCTCTCATAGCCTTCAAAGTTAGCTTTTTCAGGGCAAACTTCACAAATTTCCCCACATATTTTTTCATAGGGGGTTGATTTATATAAAAATGTAGTACATTTGCGCCGCGAAAAGAAGCCGACAAAAACTTCTTCCCACCGCACAATCGGAATCGCTGATTCCGGGTTTTTAACGATGCGGCAAATATAGGCAGCCACATCGTAAGTTTAACTTAAATTTCTTTTTATGGGAAATGAGAAAACTCATACTCTTAACTACTGCCGCTACACTTTGTGGGTTGGCTGCCTCCGCTCAAGAGGTTAGCTCCGCACCGGAAAACGGCGTCGAAGTCAGCGCTGTGGCGCGTTTCGACGTAAACCCCTATTTTCCCCTTACAAGCGGCTCCGAAATGGATCTAAGTTTCGGCAACACATCCATCTATACTTTTATAGACGGAACCTTCGGTCGTGGCTGGTCCTACTCCGTTTCCAACCACTGGATGGGCGTTTCCTGGTATATGAACGCGCCCGAGGAAAAGATGGCTCCCCTCTACAGCAACTCCTTCCGCTCCAACAGCACCGACTGGATTGACTGGGCCACAATCAGTTACGACCTTGACGCCGGGAACGCGGGAGTTTGGACCTTCACGGTGGGAAAGGATATGATGGCCCTGGGCCTGAGCGAATTCGAGGCGAACGACGTGGATATGCACTACGACCTGTCCTCATTCTTCTGGAACGGCGCCCCGATCGAAATGGAGGAGGACACCTGGTTCGCAGAAGGAATGCAGGTCTATCAGTGGGGCGGATCCATCGGGTGGACTTCCCCTTCAGAAGGGACGAATCTCCGCTTCCAGATGAGCTCCTCCCCATACGCAGTCTGGCCGTACAAGGACGCCAAAATGGCTTTCGCACTTCAGCTGAACGAATTTCAGGGTCCCTGGACCGGACGGTTCTCCGTCAATGCGGTTGGAGACTACCTTGACTATGATGCCGACGGCTCCCCTTACGGAAGCAGCTGGTGGAGATATTTCTCTCTCGGACAGAGCCTTGCCTTCGGAGAGCTCACAATCGACCTCGACGCTATGATGAGGGGAAGGACCTGGAAAACCCCTTTCGAGGAGACCCTCGCAACGCTCAAACTCCAGTATGATTTCGGAGAAAAAGCCTCGCTTTTCGCAAAGGGCGGATGGGAGATGTTCGGATATAACCCCGATGAGCCCGGATACAGGCTCGACGCATTCTGGGGCGGAATCGGCGCCCACTGGTTCCCGCTAAGGGATTCTCAAGCCCTGAGAGTACACACCATAGTTGCCGCAAACTCACCCTACAAACAGCTTTCGGTGAATGTCGGCATCACCTACAACCTCTGCATCAGCGACTTCTGGAATAAATAAGATTAGAATGGGGTCTATTTCAGGGCCCCGAAGGGATAGGATAGAAAATGGATAATAAGGATATAATCATTGACATTGAACATATTTCGAAATCATTCGACGGAGTTCAAGTTCTTAAGGATATCAACCTACAGATTAAAAGGGGCGAATTTGTAACCCTTCTCGGGCCTTCGGGCTGCGGAAAAACCACGATGCTGAGGATGCTCGCGGGATTCACCGAACCCACCGAGGGAAAAATCATTATGGACGGGCAGGACATCACCTCAGTTCCGCCGCACCACAGGCCGCTCAACACCGTGTTCCAGAGATATGCGCTTTTCCCGCACCTGGACGTTTACGACAACATAGCCTTCGGTCTGAAACTCCAGAAAGTGCCTTCTGAGGAGATTGACCGAAGGGTCCGCAAAGCCCTCAAGATGGTGACTATGACCGACTACGAGGAAAGGGACGTGGACTCGCTCTCGGGAGGACAGCAGCAGAGGGTTGCGATTGCGCGCGCTATTGTGAACCAGCCTAAGGTGCTTCTCCTTGACGAGCCGCTGGCCGCGCTGGACCTGAAGATGCGCAAGGATATGCAGATGGAGCTCAAGGAAATGCACCGTGAACTCGGCATCACCTTCATCTATGTCACCCACGACCAGGAGGAGGCCCTCACCCTAAGCGACACCATAGTCGTTATGAATGAGGGAGTTATCCAGCAGATCGGCACCCCTACCGACATCTATAACGAGCCTGCGAACTCATTCGTGGCCGACTTCATCGGAGAGAGCAACATTCTGAACGGAATCATCCCGTGCGACAACAAGGTTCAGTTCATCTACCATGACTTCGACTGCGTGGACAAGGGCTTCGAGCCGAACGAGCACGTAGACGTTGTCATCCGCCCTGAGGACATCTACATCTTCAACGAGCACCTGGACAAGGCCCAGTTCACTGGAACCGTCCAGACCTGCATCTTCAAGGGCGTGCACTACGAGATGACTGTCCTCACGAAGGACGGCTATGAGATTATGGTTCAGGACTATAACGCTTTCGCCCCAGGCACCGAGGTGGGACTTCTCATCCGTCCGGACGACATCCACGTAATGCACAAGGAGTGCCTGAGGAACTCCTTCGAGGCCGAGTTCGTCGCTGAAAACAGAGTCCGTTTCCTCGGAGAGGAGTGGACCGTGGACGCTGAAGTGAATGCCGAAGCGCTTGAGGGAGCCAGTGAGGGAGACAGGTTCTTCGCCGATGTGGAGTTCCGCGACGTGGAGCTTATGGACGAAAGCGGAGACGGCACCGTGAGCGGCGGAGTATTCTTCATATTATATAAAGGTAACCACTACTTCCTCACCGTCAAGACCGACGCAGGGGAAAAGGTCTACGTTCAGACCGACGACGTCTGGGACAAGAGCGACCTGGTGGGAATCTGCATCAAACCGGAGAACATCCATTTGAGAAAGAGGGAATAAGATGAGAACATTCAAAAGGTCATACTGGTCCCTGCCCTACTTCATCTTTATGATCCTGTTCGTGGTGATGCCGCTGGTGATGATTGCAGTCTATGCCTTCACAGACGCGAGCGGAGCGTTCACCCTTGACAACTTCAAGAGGTTCTTCACCACCTCCGAAGACATAAAGACCTTCGCCTATTCGATTGAAGTGGCGATAATTACGACTCTTCTCTGCCTTCTTTTCGGCTACCCTGCGGCTTGGATTCTGAGCAACTCCAGCCTCAACCGCTCGAAGGTCACCGTGATGCTGTTCATCCTCCCGATGTGGATAAATATGCTCATCCGCACCCTTGCGACGGTGGCGCTTTTTGACTTCCTCAGGCTTCCCCTCGGAGAGGGCGCGCTCATTTTCGGTATGGTCTACAACTTCCTGCCGTTTATGATCTACCCTATCTACAACACCCTCGAGAAGCTGGACCATTCCTATATCGAGGCGGCCCAGGACCTCGGGGCAAGCCCTCTGAAGGTGTTCACGAAAGTGACCGTTCCCCTTTCGATGCACGGGGTTATGAGCGGGGTTATGATGGTTTTTATGCCGACGATTTCCACTTTCGCCATCTCGGAGCTTCTCACCCTCAACAAGGTGAAACTGCTCGGAACGACGATTCAGGAGAACATCAACAACGGAATGTGGAACTACGGATCGACGATAGCGCTGATAATGCTGCTGATAATAGGTTTAACCACCCTTTTCTCCTCCCGTGAGGACACGAGGGCAAATGAAGCGGGAGGGCTGCTCTGATGAAAAAGTTCCTAGCCCAGGCGTATATATGGATTCTGCTTATAATCCTCTATGCCCCGATTCTTATTATCGCAATCTATTCATTCACAGAGGCTAAGGTGCTCGGAAACTGGACAGGATTCTCCCTGAACCTCTATAAGAACGTGTTCGGAGGCGGCCTCAACAGCTCGCTCATCCACGCAATAGAGAACACCCTTTCCATCGGCATCATCTCCGCAGTGCTTTCCACCCTGCTCGGAACCATTTCTGCCATAGGCATTTACAACCTTCACGGCAGAAAGAGAAAGGCGATGACCTTCCTCAACGACATCCCGATGCTCAACCCGGACATCATTACGGGTATCTCACTTTTCATCCTCTTCGTGGCACTCGGAGTGAGCCAGGGCTACACGACGGTGATTCTCGCGCACATATCCTTCTGCACCCCGTATGTGATTCTTTCCATTATGCCGAAACTCCGCCAGATGCCCGCAAACCTCTATGAGGCTGCGCTGGACCTCGGTGCATCCCCCCGTCAGGCTATGAGGAAAGTGATTGTGCCGCAGATAAAGCCGGGGATGATTTCGGGATTCATTCTCGCGTTCACCCTTTCAATCGACGACTTCGCGGTGACCCTCTTCACAAAGGGCAACGGAGGCCTGGAGACCCTCTCCACCTACATCTACGCGGATGCCCGCAAGGGAGGCCTCACCCCGGAAATCCGGCCGATTATGACTCTGATTTTCCTTTTCGTGCTCCTGCTTCTTATAATCATAAACATCCGCTCTATGAAGGCGGAAGGAGCGAAGGCAGAGAGCCACAAACATAAACATAGGATATAAATACCTGAAAATCAACGGATAAAATGAAAAAGTTTTTCTCTGCCGCAGCGGCACTTCTTCTGGGCGCAATGACCCTTTGCAGCGCTGCCGACCGTGAGCACACGCTCAAAATCTACAACTGGGCCGACTACATCGACGAGCCCCTTTTGGAGGAGTTCAAATCCTGGTACAGGGAGCAGACCGGCGAAGAGGTGGAAATCATCTACCAGCTTTTCGACGTGAACGAGATTATGCTCTCCAAGATTGAACTCGGGCACGAGGATTTCGACGTCGTGTGCCCTTCGGACTACATAATCGAGAGGATGCTCCGCGAGGACCTGCTTCTTCCGATTGACCGCAATTTCGGCTCCTGCCCTGACTACACGGCCTCCGTCGCTCCTTTTATAAAGGAAAAGCTCGGTGAGATTATAAGCAGCGGGAAAAATGCGGAGGACTATGTAGTGGCCTATATGTGGGGAACGACCGGTATCCTCTACAATCCGAAATATGTAACCCGCGAGGAGGCTTCTTCCTGGGACTGCCTCAAGAACCCCAAGTTCAAGGGCAAAATCTTCGTCAAGGACGCGTTCAGGGATGTTTACACCTCGCTCAACATCGCCCTTCACAAGGACGAAATCGCGCGCGGGGAGGTGAGCCTGCAGAGCGTGTGCAGCGACTCTTCCGACGAGTCCATCCGCAAGGTGGAGGACTACCTGAACGAAATCAAGGGCAATGTGCTCGGCTGGGAGGCCGATTTCGGCAAGGAGGCTATGACCAAGGAGAAGGGCTGGATCAATCTGAGCTGGAGCGGAGACGCGCAGTGGGCAATCGACGAGGCCGCTAAAGTGGGCGTCACGCTTGACTACGCTGTTCCTTCCGAGGGGAGCACGGTGTGGTTCGACGGCTGGGTCATCCCGAAATATGCGAAAAATGTTCAGGCGGCGCGCTATTTCATCAATTTCCTCTGCCAGGCGGAGAACGCAATCAGGAATATGGATGTAATCGGCTATGTGAGCGCAATCGGAGGGGATGAAATCCTGGAGGCTATGTCTGACCCCGAGGAATATGCCCCGGAGGATGCAAGCTATTTCTTCGGAGAAAAGGGCAAGGGAGCGTGCCTGAACCCGGTTATGTATCCTGACGCTTCCATTATGGAGCACTGCGGAATGATGCACGACAGCGGCGACCGCACGGAGGAGCTTCTCAAGATGTGGTCAAGGGTGAAGGGCGACAACGCCGGCTATTTCACCTACATCTGCATCGCCGCCGCAGCGGTGGCCCTCCTTGTCGCCGCCCTGCTCTCCAGCCGCAAGAAGAAAGGTAGGAAACATAGAAAATAGCAATCAAAGCAGCCCAAAAAGAAAGTGACCCAAAGTCCAAAGGACTAGGGTCACTTTTTTATAGTGCAACGCAGCAGTGCGCCTTTATTTCGTCCCGAAGATACGATCTCCCGCGTCGCCAAGACCTGGCACGATGTAGGCGTTTTCGTTCAAGTGGTCGTCAACGGCGGCAACGAAGATGTCCACGTCAGGATGCTCCTCCTGCACCTTCTTTATGCCTTCCGGAGCAGCCACAAGGCACATAAGGCGGATGTTGGTGCAGCCATACTTTTTCTTGAGCATCGTCAGGGCGTCGCAGGAGCTTCCTCCGGTTGCGAGCATAGGGTCGGTGACGATGACGAGCCTCTGCTGGATGTCCTCAGGGAGCTTGCAGTAGTACTCCACCGGCTCGTGAGTCTCCTCGTTGCGGTAGAGGCCGATGTGGCCGACCTTTGCGACCGGCACGAGGGTGAGCATTCCGTCCAGCATACCCATTCCTGCGCGGAGAATCGGAACAATTGCGAGTTTTCTTCCTGAAACCTTCGGAGCCTTCATCTTGCAGATAGGGGTCTCGATGTCAACGTAGTCGAGCGGAAGGTCGCGGGTGACCTCATAACCCATAAAAAGTGAAATTTCCGTCAGAAGCTGTCTGAAATCCTTGGAACCTGTGTTTTTGTCACGCATAATGGTCAGCTTGTGCTGAATCATCGGGTGGTCGATAATGTGGACTGTGCTCATAGCTAAAAGTAAATGATATGTATTTTTAATTTGGATTCATCCAAAGCGACTGAGAAATTGGCCGCTTCTTCAGTTCTGAGGTGCAAATTTAGCATATTTTTCCTAATTTTGCGTCCGCTTACTCATTTTTAACAGCCCCGGGGGGATGCCTATACTGTGGAAGTCCCCCGCCCTTGAAATTTAACACACTAACTATATGGTCAGGATATTCTGCAAGAACACTCAGTCCTTCAAGGAGTTCACCGAAGGCACGACGCTTCTGGACGCGGTCCGCGAATTTGATTTTCCAAAGCCCTACCCCATCGTCGCCGCGAAGGTGAACAATGTCGTCGAGGGGCTCCGCTACCGGCTCTACAACAACAAGGACGTTGAATTTCTTGACTACCGCTCCTACAGCGGAAGGAGCATCTACTCAAGCTCGCTGTGTTTTCTTCTCAACAAAGCAGCCCAGGACGTTTTCCCCGGATGCCGCACCTACCAGAAAAGGCCCATCTCAAAGGGATATTTCTGCGGCGTGGTAAAGGAGGACGGAAGCCTCGTGAAGAGCGCGGAGGATGTCGGAAAAATCCGGGACAGGATGAGGGAGATTGTGGAGAAGGACCTTCCGTTTTACAGGGTTATGGCCCAGATGGACGAGGCCGAGAGGATTTTCAGGGAGAAAGGCAGGGACGATGTCGTGAAACTTATCCGGACCACCCGGCCCGTGTATGTGGAGTATTACACTCTCGGGGGCGAGCCGGACTACTACTGCGGCCCGCTCATCCCTTCGTCGGGCTATCTGAAAGTGTGGTCGCTGGAGCCTTTCCGAAGCGGAATGCTCCTTAGGGTCCCTGACCGCCACCACCCGGAAAATCTCGCGCCTTTTTCCGAACAGCCAAAGACCTTCGAAATGTTCGCCGAGAACATCAGGTGGAACACCATTATGAAGCTGGACAGCGTGGGCGATGTGAACATAGCCTGCCGGGGAGGACGGGCAAGCGAACTCATCCAGGTTGCGGAGGCGCTTCAGGAAAAGAAAATCGTTCAGATTGCCGAGGAAATCGACAGGAGATTCCACTCACCGGAAGCCGTGCGGCTTGTTCTCATAACAGGCCCCACGAGCAGCGGAAAGACCACATTCTGCAAGAGGCTAAGCGTTCAGCTCAAAGCCTGCGGACTCCACCCGATCTCCTTCTCCACCGACGACTATTTCGTTAACCGTCTCGACACCCCTAAACTTCCCGACGGAAACTACGACTTCGACAATTTCGACACTGTGGACCACGACGCCCTTCAGAAGGACATCCTCAGGCTTCTCGACGGGGAGACCGTGCAAGTACCTGAATATAACTTCGTTACGGGAATCAGGGAATACAACGGAAAAACTCTGCGTCTCGAGGAGGACACGGTGCTGCTGGTGGAGGGAATCCACGCTCTGAACCCGCGCCTTACCGACCGGGTGCCTTCAGGGAAGAAGTTCAGCATCTTCATCAACACGATTACGAGCATCGCAATCGACAACCACAACAGCATCCCGACAAGCGACAACAGGCTTCTGCGCCGCATAGTGCGAGACTACAACAAGGGCGCGTTCACCCCGGAGCAGACTATAAGCAACTGGCCGAATGTGCGGCGGGCCGAAGTCAAGTGGATTTATCCGTTCCAGGAGAACGCCGACGTGCTTTTCAACTCCGCCTATCTCGTGGAGTTTGCGGTCCTCAGGCCCCACGCGGAGCAGATCCTGCGCACCATCCCGAAGAACTGCCCGGAGTACAGCGAGGCGCACCGCCTGCTGAAGTTCCTCTATTTCTTCTACCCGGTTTCCGACAAAGACGTGCCTGCAACTTCATTGCTCCGAGGCTTCATAGGCGGAAGCAACCTCTAATACACCCCTCCCGTCCCCTCTGTAGGGGAAGTCGTGCTCCATCTTTTCCATCAACACGACCCCTCCCTTCAAAGACTCCGCACGGCGCTGTAGCGCCTGGGGCGGGTATGTTTTTGCTATTCAATAATTTCTTCGTATCTTTGACGGATTTTGTGAAAAACCTTCTATATGACAATAAGAAAACTATCCTCCTTTGCGGCAGCAGCCCTTGCTCTGGTGCTCTCTTCGTGCGGCACCCCGAAACATATAACCTATTTTCAGGACTCTGAAGCCGCCGAGGGACAGGCAATCACCTCCGTCAGGGAAATCACCATCCGTCCGAACGACAAGATTTCCATAATCGTAAACTGCAAATCACCGGAACTCAGCTCCCTTTTCAACCTTCCGTATGTCACACAGAGGCTCGGCGAGAACACCCGAAACAGCATCGGAGGCACCTCAAGTCAGGGCTATGTGTCCGGATACACGGTGAGTCAGAACGGAACTATCGCCTTCCCGGTGCTCGGAGAGATTGAGGTAGCGGGACTCACCCGCGCGCAGATTGCGGAAAAAATCGCCTCTGAACTCAAGGCACAGGGACAGGCCAGCGACGCAGTTGTCACCGTGGACTTTATGAACCTTTATTATCAGGTTCTGGGCGAAGTCTCAAAACCGGGGCGCTATGCAATCGACAAGGACGCAATAACCCTTCTGGACGCCATCGGAACTGCCGGAGACCTCACAATCTACGGTCAGAGGGAAAATGTTAAGGTGATGAGAGAGGAAGACGGGAAAATGAAGACCTATCAGGTCAACCTCTGCTCCGCGGCGGATCTTCTCGCCTCACCGGTCTATTACATACAGCAGAACGACATAATCTATGTGGACCCGAATCCTGTGAGGGCGCGCCAGTCAACGGTGAACGGAAACAATGTCCGCTCCACATCCTTCTGGATTTCAATCGCTTCGCTCGCATCGTCC
>CAYNDY010000028.1:0-7226 GCA_964396105.1 uncultured Muribaculaceae bacterium | reverse complement strand
CAATCGGACTTCGCGAACTCTTCTCCAGATGCCTCTACGGCTGGTACTGGTTCATTCTGAGCGTAGCCGTGTGCCTCGTCCTCGGAGTCCTCTACATCCTCCGCACCCCGAAATCCTACGAGACTTCCGCCGAGGTGCAGGTTAAAACCAGCACGAAAAGCTCATCTTTCACAAATGATGTTGCGGATTTCAACTCTATGGGAATCTTCGGAGTGAAGTCCAGCGCCACCACCGAAGTGAGAGCCTTCCAGTCCCCGGACGTGGTCAACGAGGCTGTACGCAGGCTCGCTCTCAATATGAACTACAGCACCAAGGGACCCTTCCACCGCAATGTCCTCTACGGAGTGAACCGCCCTGTGGAAGCGGAATTTCCGGATGTGCCCGAGAACACCTCAGCAGCCTTCACCCTCAGCGAAAAGGACGGAGGGATTTCACTCGAAAAGTTCCGTCTGAAGGGCAAGAAGATAGACGCCGAGGCAGTCTCGGGGCAATACGGTGACACGCTTTCCACACCTCTGGGCCGGGTCATAATAGAGAAAACAGCTTTCTATAGCGCAGAGGCTATGGAAAAACCCATCCTTGTCAGCAAAGGCAGCGTCCAGGCGGTTGCAGAGGGGTATCAGCGCAGGCTGAACGTTTCACTCTATGAGAAGAACACCGATGTCATAAGCCTTTCAATCAAGGACATATCCCCGGAAAGGGCAAGGGACTTCCTCAACGGGGTCATTGCGGTTTACAACGAGAAATGGGTGGAGGACAAGAACCAGATTGCAAACTCCACTTCCGTCTTCATCAACGACCGTCTCAGGGTCATCGAGGGCGAACTTGCCGACGTGGATTCGGACATCTCGGCTTTCAAGTCAGAGAATATGATTCCGGACGTGGAGACCGCGGCGACGATGTATATGCAGCAGAGCACTGTCCTCAGCAAGGAAATCCAGGAGGTCGGCAACCAACTCTATATGGCCCGCTACATAAAAGATTACATCGCTGACGAAAAGAACAAATACCAGATTCTCCCTTCAAATCTGGGCCTCGGGAGCAAAACGGTGGACACGGGGATTGAGGAATACAACCGCTCAGTCATCCAGAGGAACACCCTCGTGGCGAACTCAGGAGAGAACAACATCCTCGTGAAGGAACTGGACCAGACCCTCGCATCGATGAGGGACGCAATCGCAAGTTCCATCGACAACGAAATCCTCGCTCTCGACGTGCGGTACAAGAGGCTCGAAGCCACCGCCAAGCAGAACACCGAGCACATTGCCAAGGCTCCGAACCAGGCCCAGCAGCTTCTTTCGGTGGAAAGGCAGCAGACCGTAAAACAGGCCCTCTACCTCTACCTGCTTCAGAAAAGGGAGGAGAACGAGCTTTCGCAGGCCTTCACCGCCTACAACACCCGAATCATCAAGCAGCCTGTTTCCGGCAATCTTCCTGTTTCGCCTAAAAAACTTCAGATTCTTCTGATGGCGCTTGTTCTCGGACTCCTGATTCCTGTAGGAGCGTTCTACCTGCAGATGGCCCTTGACAACAAGGTGCGCAGCCGCCGCGACCTCAAGAACATTTCCGTTCCGCTTGTAGGCGAAATTCCGTCAACGGACAAGGGTTCGAAATTCCGTAAGAAAAAGAGGACCAGCCCGTGTGGTGCAAATTCAGTGATAGTGCGGCAGGGCAGCCGAAACGCAGTCAACGAGGCGTTCAGGGTGCTCAGAACCAATCTGGAGTTTGTGCTTCAGGACCCGGACAAGAATGTCCTCGGAGTCACTTCGTTCAATGTGGGAAGCGGCAAGTCATTCATTTCGGTCAATCTTGCAGTCTGCCTCTCTCTCAAGGGCAAGCGTGTGCTCATCATCGACGGAGACCTTCGCCACGGCACAGCCTCACGCCTTGTCCACTCGCCTAAGAAGGGCCTTAGCGACTATCTTGCCGGCCGCACCGATTCAGTCGTCGAAGTCATCGTTCCTGCTGAGGGCATCGAGGGAGTGAGCGTGCTTCCGGTGGGGACAATCCCGCCGAACCCGGCCGAGCTCATCTCCAGCGAGAGATTCTCCCGGATGATTTCCGCCCTCAAGAAGGAATACGACTATGTTTTCGTTGACTGCCCGCCGATTGAGATTGTGACCGACGCGAAGATCATCAACGCGAGTGTGGACAGAACTCTCTTCGTTCTGCGTGCAGGACTTCTGGACAAGTCGATGCTCCCTGAGCTCGAAAATCTTTACGAGAGCGGCGCCTACAGGAACATCTGCTGCGTTCTCAACGGAGTCGCCACCGGAGGAAGCTATTACGGGCACTATGGGTACGGCTACGGTTACGGCTACGGCTACGGTTACAAGTCATATTATAACAATGATAAAGAGGCTTAGAAAACTCTTATCATTCTAACATAAAAGAGGATGACTTTTCGGTCACCCTCTTTTTGTGTGCGGTGGAAAAGAGGTCGGATACCTCTTTAGATGTAGAACTCGCGGCGGTACTGGTACTCAGAGCGCAGTTTTTCAAACCGGTCGGGATTGAGGCGGAACATAAAGTCGTCGGTGAAAATCGGATAGTTGTACTGGAACACCGCGGCGATTTCCCCCTGGCTGAGGCCCTCGATGTTGATTTTCAGAGGCTGCTCCTCCGGATGGTCGGACTGCGGATAGAAATTGTAGAGCTGAACAATGCCGAAGCGCCGCGCCACGGCCCTGACAGCCATCGCGGTTCCGTTCTGCTTTCCCTGATAGGAATACCCGGCTATGTGCGGAGTCGCAATGTCCACCATATCAATGAGTTCCTCGTCCACGTCGGGTTCGTGGTTCCAGGTGTCGATGATCGTGGCGCCGAGCTTCGGGATATACTCCTTGAGAGCCGCTTCGTTGACGACCTCTCCTCTGGAAGCGTTGATGAAGAACGCACCGGTGCGCATCTTTGCGAAAAAGTCCTCGTCCGCCATTCCCTTCGTGGTGTCGTTCAGCGGGGTGTGCATCGTTACAATCTGCGCATTCGCAAGAAGGTAGTCAAGGTCACAGAAGCCCTCCGGCCCTTCCTCAGCCGCACGCGGCGGGTCGTTCAGCAGGAGCTTGAATCCGAGTTTGCGGGCGGTCTCCGCCACAAGCTTTCCCACATTGCCCACTCCGATGATGCCGAGCGTCGCCTCCTTGAGGTTCACCGATTTTCTTGCCGCCACTCCGTAAAGAGCCGAAAAGACATACTGAGCCACTCCGCCGGCGTTGCAGCCCTGGGCGTTGTGGACTTCGATTCCGTGGGAATTGCAGTAGTCGAAGTCGATGTGGTCCACTCCGATGGTGGCTGTGGAGATGATTTTCACCTTCGTGCCTTCCAGAAGGGAGGCATCGCAGCGGGTGCGGGTGCGGATTATCAGGGCGTCGGCGTCAAAGACGTCCTCCCTCGAAATTTCCCTGCCGGCGACATATTCCACCTCGGCGTAGGGTTCGAACACCCCTTCAAGAAACGGTATATTTTTATCTGCGACTATTTTCATATTTTTTGCTTACCTTATAAAAGCGTTCCTGCTTGCCTTAAACTAACCTTTTCAACTTTCGCAAGTATCTAACTTATTTATATATAACCCCTTCCCCTCTAATCACCCTCTTAAATCCCACGCACATTTTCCAACGCACAAACCTCCCCTCATTTTTATCTGAACCCCCTGCACCCCCTGTCAGGGGGATTTTTTACGGCCCTCAGGGCCGGCGGGCAGAAGCCCTTGTCAAGTTTCGCACTTGCGAAACTTGAGCTAACCTTTCCTCTGTCATCTACTTCAAAACCAGAGCTTTGACAGGGGCGGAACCGTCGGCGGGCGGGGTGAACATTTCGTCGGCGAGAAGGATGCGGTTGAGCGCCTCGAGGATTTCGGTCCGCTGGAAATAGAGCTGGTTGCGAAGGACTGAAGAAGAGAGGCTGCAGTAGAGAACCCCGGCGGCGAAATGGGTGGAAAGGGTGTAGGCCCCGGCCCCTGACGCCTTGTTCCATGCCTCGGCGATGCGGTGGGCGTTCCACTGGGGAAGAAGCCCGGAGTCGTGAAGGAACAGCTTCAGCATAGAGCCCACCGGAACGGCGTTGCGCTTGCGGAGGTTGTCCCCCATAGTCTTCTCCCTTATGCGGAGAATGTTCTTTGTAAAATCGTCCTGAAAGAAATCCGCCATTACCAGTCTCCTTACCTTATATATCTATCTTTAGCTCTCTATCTATCATTACATTCGCGTTGCGAAGCCTATTTTTCGGTCCTCGTAAATTCCCCGTCAGCGGTCTCGAAATAGGCCTTGTCGCTTTCGAGCGACTCCACGAGCGAAGACATCCTGACCTTATTGCTGTCGGTTATGAAAATCTGCCCGAAATCGTCGCTGGAGACCATCTGGAGCAGGTTTTTCGTGCGGAGCATATCCAGTTTGTCGAAAACGTCGTCAAGAAGAAGCAGCGGCGCAAACCCGAAAGCCTCCCTCATAAGGTCGAACTGCGCGAGTTTCAGAGCTAGAAGAAAAGTCTTCTGCTGCCCCTGGGAGCCGAACCTGCGGATCGGGTAGCCGTCCATCTCGAAAATAAAATCGTCCCTCTGAACCCCCACGGTGGTATATTTCATAATCCTGTCCCTTTCGAAGGACTCCTTGAGAAGATCCGAAAGCGGCGCCCTGTCAATCTCCGAACGGTAGCGGATCCCGACGCTTTCCTTCTCCCCGCTGAGCCTCAGACAGTACTCGTTCACGGCCTCGGTGAGCGGACGGCAGAATTCCTCCCTCTTTGCGTGGATGGCATCGGCGAGCGAAGACATCTTGAAATCAATCACGTCCAGAAGCGCAGGGTCCAGACTTTCCTCTTTCAGAAGACGGTTCCTCTGCGAGAGAAGGCGATTGTACTGCTGAAGGGCGGAAAGGTACTCGGGGCTTATCTGCGAAATCACGGCATTTATGAACCTCCGCCTCTCATCCCCCGAGTCGCTCACGAGCGAAGTGTCCGAAGGGGCCACAATCACAACCGGAAGTTTGCCGATGTGCTCTGAAATGCGGGCGTAGGGTTTGTCGTCGCAGCGGAGCTTCTTTTCCTCCCCCCTTTTCACCGAAATGGAGAAGCGGGACTGAAGCGAAGAGGGCATCCTGTAGGTCCCGGCAAGCGAAAAGCCGTCGCAGCCGTGGCGGCAGTTGA
The DNA here is from genome assembly GCA_964396105.1 of uncultured Muribaculaceae bacterium. GTDB lineage: Bacteria > Bacteroidota > Bacteroidia > Bacteroidales > UBA932 > Cryptobacteroides. The sequence continues at coordinate 2,084 of CAYNDY010000028.1, read as the reverse complement.
AGCTGTCCCCCACCCCGAAAGCGCTCTTTGTCATTGACAGATAATAGATTGCGTCGAGAAGATTCGTTTTCCCCTCGCCGTTGTTTCCCCAGATGCAGTTGATTTTCGGAGAAAATTCAATCTCCTGAAACCTGATGTTCCTGAAATCTGAAATGACTATTTTCTGCAATATCGGCATAAACGCTAACCCAAATTGTGTGTTTTCTGAGTCCGAGGGCATCATTCCCGAGGGGATCGCCACCCAAACGCCTGCAAATATACGCAATATTCGTTGGGAGTTTGGACATTTTTTCATATTTTTGCAGGCTATTTTTCGGGTATATGTCCGATTTTTCCACAGAGAAGGGAATTGCGAATGGGAGGACAGAGGCCCCGGAGGAAAATGAAATTGAAGAAATAAATAAAATTAAATAACTATGTCAAAGCAAGTTACAAAGAAAGAGGAAAACACCGAAGCAATCGCACAGGCGGTTTCCAAGACTGACGAGTTCTTCACGAACAACAAGAAAATCATCATCGGAGTTCTCTCGGCCGTCATCATTCTCGCAGCAGGTTCCTACTGCTTCTACAAATTCTACTGGCAGGGTGCCGTTGAAGAGGCCAAAGCTCAGATCGTGAGCGCAGAAAGGGCATTCAACGCAGAGAACTGGGACGTTGCCCTCAACGGCGACGGAGAAAACCTCGGATTCGCCGACATCATCTCCGAGTACGGCACAAAGGGCGGCAAGGCAGTTTACTACTATGCCGGTGTGAGCGCCCTCAAACTCAAGAACTACGAGGATGCAGTCAAATATCTCGGTTCATACAAGGCCGGTGACGACTATCTCGGACCTCGCGCTCTTGCCTGCAAGGGTGACGCGTATGTAGGCCTTGAGGACTACTCAAAGGCTCTCGAGTGCTATGAGAAGGCAGCGGCTGCAAAGGACAATGTTTTCGCAGCAGGCTATCTTATGAAGGCCGCAGCTGTTTGCGAGAAGACCGGCGACACCGCAAAGGCTCTCTCCCTCTACAAGAAGGTTAAGGATCAGTATCCTAACTCAATCGAGGGCCGCGAAATCGACAAGTACATCAGCCGCATTGAGTGCAAATAAATGAAAAGGATGGTTTGAGGCCATCCTTTTTAGGGATATAATCAGAAAGAAAAAAAATAAAGAATCTATATGGGAAGAGCATTTGAATTCCGTAAGGAAAGGAAATTCAAGAGATGGGGTCATATGGCCAAGACCTTCACCAAAATCGGTAAGGAAATTACAATCGCCGTAAAGCAGGGCGGTCCTGATGTGACCGGAAACCCTCGCCTTCGCGCCCTCATCCAGACCGCAAGGTCAGAGAATATGCCTAAGGAGAACATCGAAAGGGCAATCAAGAGAGCAAACGAGAAGGACCAGGCAGACTACAAGGAGGTAATCCTCGAGGGAAGGGCCGCACACGGCATCGCAGTCCTCGTGGAGGCAGCCACCGACAACAACAACCGCACGGTTGCGAACGTCCGTTCATATTTCACCAAATTCGGCGGTTCACTCGGCACCAGCGGCAGCGTGGAGTATCTCTTCGACCACAAGTCTATGTTCCGCATCAAGGAGAACAAACCGATCGACCTCGACGAGCTCGAGCTTGATCTCATAGACCTCGGAGTTGACGAGGTGTTCGAGGAGGAGAACGAGGACGAGGAGAAGGAAATCATCATCTACGGCGAGTTCACCGCATTCAACGCCATCCAGAAGTACATCGAGGACCACGGCTACGAGATCATCTCAGCCGAGTTTACCCGCATCCCGAACTGCGAGCTCGTGGAAGTCACTCCTGAGGCGCGCATCGAAATCAACAAGCTCATCGAGAAAATCGAGGAGGACGATGATGTGCAGAATGTTTATCACACAATGAAGCCCGCTGACGACGACGAAGAAGAGTAATATAGGCGGTCTACTGTGTTACAAAATGATAATCAAGAGAGGTGATTCGAAATCATCTCTCTTTTTGTATATCAAGAAGTCTGCACGGCACGGAAGACATATCCACCTTTCCGCTGCGGGCAAATTCTGTCCAGATTGTCTTGAACGTCTTTGAATAATACTGAAATTCCT
>CAYNDY010000027.1:11263-16752 GCA_964396105.1 uncultured Muribaculaceae bacterium | reverse complement strand
TTGAAATATAAGTAATTATGGATAAAGTAATAGAGAAGAAAAAAGGATTTGCGGCGCTGTTTACACGCAAAGCCATAAAATGGTGGGTAGCCGGGGTGTTCGCGGTTGCAGTACTGGTACTGCTCCTCACGGGCAAAAGTTCCGCGCTCCGCGTTGACGGCACATCGCTCCTTACAGCAGAAGCCCGTGCGGGCGAATTCAACGACTACATCCGCATAAGCGGCAATGTCCAGCCGATGACAACCGTCCAGCTCAGCCCAACCGAAGGCGGCAATGTCCAGAGAATCGTCTCCGAAGAGGGCAGCCGGGTCGCCGCGGGCGACGTTATAGTAATCCTCTCCAACGAAAGCCTTGATATGCAGATACTTAACTCCGAGGCCGAACTCGCCGAGAAGGAAAACATCCTCCGCAACACTATGATTTCGATGGAGCAGCAGAAATTGAGCGTGCGTCAGGACAAACTCTCCCTCCAGGTGGATGTCCGCAGGGCAAAACGCGCCTACGAGCAGAACAAGGCCCTCTACGAGGAGAAACTCATAGCGAAGGAGGAATTTCTCAAGGCCGAGGAGGACTACAACCTCGCAAAGGACAAACTCGCCCTCGTCGTCGACCGCGAAATCCAGGACAGCCTCTACCGCAGCGTCCAGATTACCCAGATGAAGGAAAGCCTTGAAAATATGAGAATGAATATGGCGATGATCCGCCGCCGCAAGGACAACCTCACCGTGAAGGCCCCGATCAGCGGAGAACTAGGCCTGCTGGACGTGGAACTCGGGCAGTCCGTCGCCGCAGGCTCCAAAATAGGCCAGATCAACAACCTCGACTCCTACAAGATTGAGGCTCAGATTGATGAGCACTACATCGACAGAGTCACCCCGGGCCTTTCAGCCACCTTCGAGAGGCAGAACGAGAAATACTCCGCAGTCATCCGCAAAGTCTATCCCGAGGTCCGCGACGGCAAGTTCAAGGCCGATTTCCGTTTCGACGGCACCCAGCCCGACAACATCCGCTCCGGCCAGACCTACTACCTCAATCTCCAGCTCGGCCAGCCGTCGGAGGCGATTCTCATCCCCCGCGGCTCCTTCTACCAGACCACCGGAGGCAAATGGATTTATGTTCTGAGCGCAGACGGCACCCGCGCAGTGAAACGCAGCATCCGCATCGGGCGGCAGAACCCGCAGTACTATGAGGTGCTGGAGGGGCTTGCGCCGGGCGAGAAAGTCGTGGTGTCAAGCTATGACAGCTTCGGCGACAAAGATGAACTTATTATAAAGTAAAAATCAAGGGAATAAGCGGTTTGCCGCATCACCGCTAAGAACGTAAAACATGAAGACTTACTTTAAGTTTCTGTCAAAGAACAAGTTGTACACCTTCATCGAGGCATTCGGCCTTGCCGTGGCGCTCGGTTTCGTAATCCTCCTCGCCTCCTACGCCAGAACGGAGTTCAGTGTGGGCACAAAGCAGCCGCTCTCCAAGCAGATTTATGCAATCGGAACGGCTGATATGGTAGGACTGACCCTCGGCGCGGGCGAAGAGTTTTTCCCTTCGATGCCGGAAATCGACTCCTGGACAAGGGCTGCGGTTATCGGCGACGCTGATTTCACCGTGAATGGAGAGTATTATGCCGCCAAGGCCTGCGCCCTCGACACCAACTTCCTCCGGATTTTCGACTATCGCATCTTAGGCTGTTCTCCGGACAAAATTCTCGCAAGCCCTGAGGAAGTGGTTCTTTCAGAATCTTTTGCAAAGAGGGTTTTCGGCGAAGAAGACCCTGTGGGCCGCATTCTTGAGGTTCCTGGCGGCAAATACACCGTCACCGGCGTTCTTCAGGACTTCGGCGAAAGCGACATCTTCAAGCCCTACGACGCGTTCTTCCCGATGGATTATATGAGCCGTCTGGTTTCACGGATGGACCAGTTCGGAGCCGTTCTTACCTTCGTAACGCTCACCCCCGGCACTGACCCCGTGGCCCTCAAGGACAAACTTCTTGACAAATATTGCGAATACTGGGACTGGTTTGAAAGGGATGCGTCCGACGGAGGCTTCCTTTACGGCTCCTCCCTCACAAGGCTCGACGACCTTTATTTCTGCACCATTTCCTCCTACGCCCCGCTGCGTCACGGAGACAAGAAAACAGTGGAAATCCTGCTTCTGGTGGCTCTTGTCCTGCTGGTGAGCGCCATCTTCAACTACATCAACCTCACCGTCGCCCTCACCGGCAAACGGGCAAAGGAAATGGCGACCCGCAGGCTTCTCGGTGAGTCTTCCCGCAGCATTTCCTGGCGTTATTTCGCCGAATCGCTGACCTTCACGGCCATCTGTTTCGCTGTGGGTGCGGGTGTGGCCTTCCTTTTCAAGGGCTGGATGGAAAAGATTCTCAGCACCTCGATCGTAATCCCGCTTGACTGGGTGAGCGTCTGCGGTGCCCTTGCCCTTTTGCTTCTTATCGCCGTCGTCTCCGCCCTGCTTCCTGCCGCTATGGTGTCCAGGTTCAAGCCGGTGGATGTTGTGAAAGGCGATTTCCGCTTTAAGAGCAAGATGGTATTCAGCCGCATATTCATTGTGTGTCAGAATGTTATAAGCACGGTGCTTATCGCCGTCGCTCTCACGATGACTCTTCAGATGCGCCATCTCGCGACTCTTCCGACAGGCTACAACACCTCTGACATCCTCGCTCTTGAGACCTGGTCTCTCGGAATGTACAATTTTGACGCTCAGCAGGCCCTGAGTGAAAAAATTGCCGCGCTTCCTCAGGTTGAAGCCGTCGGCCGTGCGGCCCAGACCCCGTTCCGCTGCGGCAGCAACGGAGTCCACATCGATGGCAAGGCGACTTCCTGGATGAAAGTTTCCCAGCTCGACTCCACCTGCTTCCGCATCCTCGGCTTCAAGGTCGTGGAGCAGTACAGCGAACCATTGGACAACACCTACTGGCTCACCGAGGAGGCCCGCGACCGCTATGGCGTCAGCGAGAGCAATCCTGCTGTGGGAAAGTGTGACGATGGCTCCATTGAATACAATGTCTGCGGAATCATTGAGAATTTCCGCCCGAACGACGCCCTCACGGCCCCTATGGACGATAGTCACAACGCGGTCTGCAACCGAAATTCCCCACGGAGCGTCTGCTGGTGCATTATTGTGAAGGTTACCGGAGACCGCAAGGAGGCTTTCGCTGCGGTGAAAAATGTCTGGACGGATGTGGCTAAGGAATACATAGGAGTCCCTAAGGAGCCCGAGATGTACTATGTTGACGAGTCTCTCAACGAGTCGCTCACCGGAACGCGCAACACGATGAAGCTTCTTCTTACCTTTATGGTGCTCTCAGTCCTCATTTCCGCGCTCGGACTTTTCGCGATGTCGGTTTACTACACAGGAGAACAGGCCCGCCAGATTGCCCTGCGCAAGATTTTCGGCTCGGGGGTCAGGGAGGCGGCATGGAAGCTTTCCAAGAGCTTCGCGGTTATGGCGGCTGTGGCTGTAGTTCTCGCCGCGCCGTTCTGCGTCTGGGCGATGAGACTCTACCTGCAGGGTTTCTATAACCGGATTGACTTCCCGGTGTGGGTAATTCCGGCGGCCGCGGTGCTCACCTTCCTGCTTTCATTCGTCTCAATTCTATTCCAGACGCTCAAGTCCGCCTCCGCAAACCCTGTGGAGACCCTGAAGCGGGATAATTAATCCTCTCCGGATTTAGGATTATATCAATGCAGATTTCACGGATTTCGCCGATTGCGAGCGCGATTTTCAAGAAATCTGCATTTTTTTGTAATTTTTCTCTGGAAATTCAAGTTGTGGCACAGTAGTTGCAAAATCTTTTGCTCGGTTATTAGTTTTAGTGTTATTAATTATGTGGTTAGTATGAGGTGTCCTCGCGTGAGCGACGACAGCTCATTTTTTTTGCTCATTACTGAGCAAAAAAAATGAGCTGCGAACCAAGGTTCGCGCTTCCTTAACCCCAGTCGCTGCGCGACAGCCCCTGTCAGGGGCACGCGACCTCCATTTCATTCCGGTCGGCGACTCCAGTCCTCCGTTACACTCCGTCCTTCCATCGCGGCGGCTGAAGCCGCCATTTTGCTTCGCAAAATAATATGGAAAAATGAGCTGTCGCCGCTCCGCAGGCGAAGCCTGCGAACCTTCATACACCCCCCTAACCCCCTCTGCAGGGGGAGTGGCACTCCGTCAGCCCCATTCACATTCCTTCCCTTCGCTGACTCCGTGCGGCGGCTTTTGCCGCCTTTTTTTTGCTCATTACTGAGCAAAAAAAATGAGCGCAGGCGCAGGCGCCTGCTCCTTCCACCCCCAGTCAGCGGAGCTGACAGCCCCGGTGGGGCACGCCGATTCCGCTTCGCTACATCGGGCGACTCCAGTCCTCCGTTACACTCCGTCCTTCCATCGCGGCGGCTTTTGCCGCCTTTTTTCCTGCGCGCGGTTGCTTTATTTGCACAATATTTGCTTTGTTTCGCGCCCGGTTGAATTTGCACTTTATTTTTATGGAACCTCGTCATTACGATTTTACTACCTTACCTCAGTGGATTGACTTCACTGGGAAAACTCGGTTTTCTACTATAATCAGCAACATTCTGGATGTGGCAGGACTTGATGCACGGCGAAACGGATTCGGAATCGATGTGCTTGCCCCGCGCAATATGGGCTGGGTGCTTTCCCGCCTTTGCGTCGAGCTGGAGAAACGGCCCGTTGAGCACGAAAGCTACACCGTGGAAACCTGGGTGAACGAATATGCATCGCTGCTTACCACCCGCTGCTTCCGTTTCCTCGACTCGGAAGGCAAGTGTTTTGGCCGCGCGGTCACAACCTGGTGCCTTCTGGACTACGAAAAGAGGCGTCCTGTGCCGATGAGCGAGATTATGGATATAGCTCAGAAATCCGTCACATCCATTGAAAACCCATGCTCAACTCCGCGCAAGCTCCATCCGTTTGAGGCTCCGGCCGTCAGCACCCACAAGGTGAAATATATGGACATCGACTTCAACCGCCATATGAACACCCTGCGCTATGTGGACCTCATCGTGGATGAACTTCCGCTCGAAGTCTCTTCCGCTGACGTCCCTCTGAGGGTTGACATCCATTTCGTGAAAGAGTCCGTCTATGGGGAGACGCTGAATGTCTATTGCGCGGCGCAGGAAACTGAAGGGGCCGACCCGATTTACCGCACGGCAATCCGCAAGGAGGACGGCACGCTGGTCATCCTCGCCGACTTCCGCTCACTTGAGTAAGTTCGAGATTGCAAGGGCGATTTCTTTGACGTTAAGGCCGTCTGTCACCAGAGTGTGGCGGGCGGTTTTTTCGTAGATGGCTTCGCGCCCCCTGAGGAGTTCCTTTAGGCGAGACTCCAGAATCCTCCGGTTTATGCACTTAGGCTCGGAGGCGCTTTCAGAGGAGGCCGGAGCGTCGGGGCTTGCTGCTCCGCCCAGCATCGGACGGGAGGCGGTGTTTTCGCCTTCCAGATGGCTCAGGAGGGTCTTGGGGCTGGCTTT
>CAYNDY010000027.1:1507-11163 GCA_964396105.1 uncultured Muribaculaceae bacterium | reverse complement strand
GGGAGGCGGTGTTTTCGCCTTCCAGATGGCTCAGGAGGGTCTTGGGGCTGGCTTTAAGATAGATGCAGAGGGTCTCATCGGAGATGATTTCGGCACACTCCGGATTTGTCGGCGTGCCTCCTCCAAGAGCGAGGACAAGAGGGGAGCCGCTCTGAGGAGAAATGACCTCGCGTAGCGCTGAGAGCTCCAGGGCGCGAAACCCGGCCTCACCCTCTTCGCGGAAAATCTCCGGAATGCTGCGTCCCTCCCTTTTCTCGATGTAGGAGTCAAGGTCAATGAACGGGCAGCCAAGCAGAGCACTAAGTTCCCGCCCGACGCTGCTCTTGCCTGAGCCCATCATTCCTATAAGGCTTATTATCATCAGAACAGAGTAGGCTCGTTGTCGATGTTGAGGTCGAGTGGCTCTTCAAGATTGCTTGTCCCGGTAGGCACATTCTCCGCAATGTCCTCAGCTGCAGCATCCTCTGCGGCCTCTTCAGCCTCCAGCGCAGCGTCCTCAGGCTTTACGAGCGGCTCAATGAAGCGGACTTTCTTCACGTCCATCGAGCTCACTTTCTTGCCCTTTGCCGCAATTCCTTTCTTTGCGATAAACTCCTCAGCGTCAACCTTCTCGCTCTCCCTGTGGGCGAACTTGCCGCCGAACGTGATCTCGAACTGCGGATGGCGGTCTTCGCTCAGCGCAACCAGATATGAGCCCTTGCCCTCGGCGATGAAAAGCACCGGGGAATTGTCGCTCACCTCGAAGGCGAACCTCTTCACATAGAAGGCCTTGGCCGCCTTGTCGTAGTAGAGGGCGGTGTAGGTCTTGCCCGGAACGAATTTCTCCAGAAGAAGCAGGTCGCCCTGGTAGCGGCTGCTAAGGTCGTAGCCTGTCGTGTAGTAGGTTCCGTCCTTGAACACAGCGAGAATGTGGTCGCCGGAAGAGAACTGTCCGAGCAGCTGACCCCTTCCTTCGTCGTTAAGTTTCTGAATGTCAGCGTCGAACCAGATATCTTTGCCGCCGATGGTGGAGACTCCCTTTGACTTGAGGGCAATCTTCTGGACGGCGTTTTTCCTCGCCACGACGTTTCCTCTCGAGCCCCTGCCCTTGATGTCGAGGGTGGAGAAGTCGTACTCGTCAATGAGTTTTTTGAGCTTGAGCTTTGCCTTCAGATAGACCTTCACGGTCTCGGCCTCTCCGTTCGGATTGACGGTAAGCCACTGGATGAGCGAGTCGGGAGTGCCCTGGGTGATGTCGTATTCCTTGTCGCGGGTGATGGAAGTGAGCGCAAACCTCTTTGCATAGCTCACCGGACCCTTTCCGTCGCGGTAGATTACATTGTAGATTGTTCTCTCGTCGCCCCTGTTGAACAGGCCCACATACAGGAAATCCTTCCCCACATAGACCTTCTCCCCGACCTTCATCACTTTGTAGAGGCCGTTCTTGTGGATGACGACGAATTCGGACATATCAGAGCAGTCGCAGACGAACTCGGTGTTGTCGTCCTTCTTGAGCCCGATGCCCACAAAGCCCTCGGCCCTGTTGGCGTAGAGTTTGGCGTTGTTGTTCACGACCTTTGTCGCCGCGATGCTCTCAAATCCCGTGATTTCGGTGAGCCTCGGCCACGCCTTGCCGTATTTTTTCTTGAGGGAGTTGAACCAGGAAATTGTGTACTCGGTGAGGTTGTCCAGGTGGTTCTGAACCTCGTCCATCTCGTCCTCGATTCCCTTGATTTTCTCCTCGATTGCCTTCGTATCGAACTTGGAAATCTTGCGTACAGGCTTTTCGACGAGCCTGAGGATGTCCTCCATAACGATTTCCCTCTTGAGCATACTCTGGTACTCCTTCATCTTCGAGAACACCTCTTCCAACTGGCTTTCCCAGGTCTTGGCTTCGTCCTTTTCGAGAATCTTATAGACCTTCTCCTCGAAGAAAATGCGCTCCAGAGAGTTGTAGTGCCAGTCTGCCTGGAGTTCGGAGAGCCGGATGCTCAGTTCCTGGCCCAGCAGGTCGCGGGTGTGGAGGGTGTCGTAGCGGAGAACGTCGTCCACTCCGAGGAACTGCGGCTTCTTGTCCACAATCACGCAGGTGTTCGGCGAAATCGACACCTCGCAGTCGGTGAAGGCATAAAGCGCGTCGATGGTCTTGTCCGGAGACACGTCGTTCGGAAGGTGGATGAGGATGTTCGCCTTTTCGGTGGTGAGGTCCTCGATTTTGCGGATTTTGATTTTTCCCTTGTCCTTGGCCTTCAGAATGGAGTCAATCAGCAGATGGGTGGTCTTCCCGTACGGAACCTCGGTGATGGCGATGGTATTCTTGTCGATTTTCTCGATTCTGGCCCTCACTTTCACCACTCCGCCCCTGCGGCCGTGATTGTATTTCGAGCAGTCGGCAAATCCGCCGGTAGGGAAGTCCGGCAGAAGTTCGAACGGCTTGTCCTCAAGGATGGCGACTGAAGCGTCGATGAGTTCGTTGAAATTGTGCGGAAGAATCTTCGATGCGAGTCCGGCCGCAATGCCTTCGGTGCCCTGTGCGAGCAGAAGCGGGAATTTGACCGGAAGCTCCACCGGCTCCTGATTGCGTCCGTCGTAGGAGGTCATCCACGGGGTGATTTTTGGGTTGAAGACGACTTCCTTCGCGAATTTGCTAAGGCGGGCCTCGATGTATCGCGGAGCGGCGTTGGCGTCGCCCGTGATGATGCTTCCCCAGTTTCCCTGACAGTCAATGAGATAGCCCTTTTGGCCAAGTTGGACGAGCGCGCCTCCGATTGAAGCGTCTCCGTGCGGGTGGTACTGCATCGCCTGACCGATGATGTTGGCGACCTTGGTGTAGGCCCCGTCGTCAATCCTGCTCATAGCGTGGAGCACCCTTCGCTGGACAGGTTTCAGACCATCGACGATATGAGGCACGGCGCGGTAGAGGATGGTGTAGGAGGCATAGTCCAGATACCATTCCTTGAACATCCCGGAGAGTTTGAAACGGGAACTGTCCTCGCCGAGAAGCTTGTCGAATTTCCCCGACGGTTCAGCCTCTTCTGCAAGCGGCTCCCCATTTTCAATGTTTTCATCCCCTCCGACCTCTTCCTGCATATCCTCTATCTCATCCATACTCATATCTTTTATCTGTTAATATTCATATCCGAAGCGCTTCAGCTCCTTCTTGCTCTCCCTCCATCCGTCATCCACCTTCACGAACAGCTTGAGGAACACCTTCTTCTGGAAGAAATCCTCCATATCCACGCGCGCTTCCGTCCCCACCTTTTTTAGGGATGCTCCACCTTTTCCGATGATAATCCCTTTCTGGGACTCCCTCATCACATAGATTACAGCGCTGATTTCATACCTTTCCTCTCCCTCCTTGAACTCCTCCACAGCCACTTCGCAGCAATAGGGGACTTCCTGTGAGTAGTTGAGGAAAATCTTCTCGCGGATTATCTCCGAAGCGAAAAAGCGGAGGTTCTTGTCGGTGAACACGTCTTTGTCGTACCAGGGCGGCGCAACCGGAAGGTTTTCCACAATGGCGTCGTAGATGTTGTCGAGATTGAACTTTTCCTGCGCCGAAGCCGGGAATATGATTGCCTTCGGAAGTTTTTCCTTCCACCAGGCCATAAGCTCCAGGACCTTTTCCTGAGTGGATATATCAATCTTATTGATTACCAACACTATAGGGCACTCGATCCGTTGGAGTTTCTCCACCCATTCCTCGTTTTTGTCGGCTTTCTCCACCGTGTCGGTGACATAGAGGATGATGTCCGCATCCCCGATTGCCGTCTCCACGAAGTTCATCATACTCTCCTGAAGACGGTAGTTCGGCTTGAGGATACCCGGGGTGTCGGAGTAGACAATCTGGTAGTCGTCCCCGTTCACTATGCCCATAATCCTGTGGCGGGTGGTCTGCGCCTTTGCCGTCACAATCGAGAGCTTTTCGCCCACCAGGGCATTCATAAGAGTGGATTTGCCGACATTCGGATTACCGATGATGTTGACAAATCCAGCCCTGTGATGTGTGTTAGTTTTCTTTTCTTCCATATTTAAAAAGAGTCAGTGACTCTTATTTTCCTTATTTACTAGATTGAGTTAAAATAGATGAAGTGCAAGGCTTGCGTTGAAGCCCAATACCGGAGCAACCTGAGGGTTGTGAGGATTTGGGCAAGACGCGTAACGCAGCAATTCGCTATTTTTACTCAATCTAGATATAGGCTCCCATTTTTAAGATATTGACCTCACCCTCGGTCAAATATCTCCATTCGCCCCTCTTGAGCCCCTTCTTGGTGAGCCCGGCGAAATAAACCCTGTCAAGAGCCTTCACATCGTAGCCCAGAGACTCGAAAATCCTGCGGACGATGCGGTTCTTTCCGGAGTGGATCTCAATGCCGACCTTGCGCTTGTCATCGTCCTCGATGTAGTCGAGAGCGTCTGCGCAAACATCTCCGTCAGAGAGAGTTACGCCGGCGAGGATTTTGTCGTAGTCCTCCTTTGTGAGGTCCTTGTCAAGGGAAACCTGGTAGATTTTCTTCTTGTCGTAGGCAGGGTGGGTGAGCCTTTCTGCAATCTCGCCGTCGTTGGTGAACATAAGCACTCCGGTAGTGTTCTTGTCCAGACGGCCTACAGGGAACACCCTTGCGGTGCATTTTTTCAGAAGCTCCATAACGGTCTTCTCCGCGTGCGGGTCTGAGGTGGTGGTGACAAATCCCTTTGGCTTGTTCATCACGATGTAAACTTTCGCCTCGCCGTGAAGCCTCTCGCCGTTGAAACGGACGTCGTCAGAGGTGATGTTGATTTTGCTTCCGAGCTCGGTGACCACGTTGCCGTTCACTGTCACGCAGCCTGCGAGGATGAAGTTGTCGGCCTCCCTTCTTGAGCAGATGCCGGAATTTGCGATGAACTTGTTCAGACGAACTTCCTCCTTCATCGGGAAGGTTACATTGTCGTTGTCTGAGAGCCTCTCGTTCTCGAATTCCCTCCTGCGGTCAATCATTCTGCTGATTCCGCTCTCGTCCTCAGCCTTGAAGATAGGCTTTTTAGGGAACTTGTTGCCGCCTTTTGCTGCAGGACCCTTTTTGCCGCCCTTTGGAGCGCCTTTCTTGAATCCCGGTTTGCGGTCTGAGAAGTTGTTCCTGCGCTCGCCGTATGAATTTCCCTCGCCGCTGAAGTTCCTGCCTTCACCGTTGAAGGAAGTGCGCGGACGCCTCTGCTGAGCGTCGCCTTCGCCGCTCTGGTAGCTTCTCCTTGGCGTGTCGTCGCCCTCGTTGCTATTGTAATACGGCTTTCTGTCGCCGTAATTCTTTCTTTCTCCGTACTGTTTCCTCTCTGAGAATGACCTCTCGGACCTGTCGCCGTAGCTGCGTTTCTCTCCGTAGGAGCCGCCGTTCTGACGGTCACCGTAGGACTTCCTGCCGCCGAATGAAGGTTTGCGGTCAGAGTAGCTGCGCCTTTCTCCGCCCTCTGAATGTCCGCCGTAAGGTTTCCTCTCTGATGAGTAATTTGAAAAATCCACTTTCTCCGCACCGCCGTGTGAGGAAGAGTAAGCCGGTTTGCCCTCGCCGTATGGACGATGATTCCGGCTGGTTGTGAAATGGCGCCTTTCGCCATTGCCTGAATTTGACCTCTCTCTGTAAGGTCTTGACTCGTTGCTGCCGTACTCCCTACGGCTTTCACTGCTGTGGTCGCTGCCACCGTTGTTGTTGTAATCCATTGTTTTGTCCTTTTCGCTGGTTCACACCAGCATATAAAAATATAAATTGTATTTACACTACTTAGTTCAGTTAACTTTTACAAGCATCTAACTTATTTATATATAACCCTTCCCTTGAGTTAGTCCAGCTTGAATACGTATGTTATTGTACCATATTGCGTTGTCTTCGTCAGGTCCGTGGTAGGGGAGAACTTCGCCTCCATCGCGACCTTCCTTGCTGCGTTCCAGAGCGTCTTGTCCGTAATCGTCGTTCCGACTTCGCCCGGAATGGCTTCCACCACTGCTCCGTTCTGGTTGACCTTGATTTTCACAACCACGGTTCCGCCTCTTTGGAGAGTGTAGGCAGGCTTCTTCAAAGACCCTACCACACTTCTTCCCGCAAGCCTTGCATTAGGCTCTCCGGTGGCGCGCCCCTTCTCGATGTTGCCGCTCGCGTGTCCTGCTGCGAGTTCATCGCTAGGGGTGCGGGCGGTCTGCGGCGCGAGGGTGTCTTTTGCCTCCGGATTATCCGCTGCGTGGAAAAGCGCCCTCTTGTTTATCTCTTTTTCGCGTGGCGGCTCGTTCACCTCGACATCTCCGTCAGGGCCCACGGTCGCTTCCTCGGCGTAATTCTGTTTTGTCCCCTCCAGCTGAGCCTTCGACATCTTCACGAGTTCGTCCGGCCGGGTCCTGTCCGGCTGAGGCGAGCGGAGGCGGGTGTTGCTCCACCTTTTCTGCCTTTCCTGAACCACTGTAGGCTCGAAATCGTCGAAGTCGATCAGGATTTCCTCCCTCTCAGGCGGCGGAGGGTCGAGGTAGGTCATCCCGGTGAGTACAAGAGTGAGCGCAAAAACGGCGTGCAGAGCCACCGTGAATCCCACTCCGGAAACACGGGCGCGCTTCGCCTGTTTTTCTCTCTCTATCTTATACTCTTCCATCTCCACCTTAAAAATTAAACTTATCTCTTATTAAAATATCCCCTTTTATCACCCATTTATCCCACGCACATTTTTCTTATACACCCCTCCCGTCCCCTCTATAGGGGAAGTGGTGCTCCGATCGCCCAATCTCTCTTCCCCTCCCTTCGCTTTCTTCGCACGGCGCTTTAGCGCCTGTGTCTCTTTCTCTTTCTATTCGGGCTGGGTGGCCATTATGACTTTATAATGATTCCTTTTGGCTATGTTCATCACCGCTACGACCTCCTTGATCGGCACCGTCTCGTCGGCGAAGATGGAGAAAGTCGGGTCCTCCTCGCTCTGGAGAAGCTCAATCAGCCCGTCTTCCACCTCGTTGAACGGAATCGGGTGCTTGTCGCCGTTGAGGTGGTAGGTGTAGGCCCCGTTGCCGTGGTCAGCAATCGACACGCTCACCGTAGCCTTCGCTGAAACCTGACCTGTGCTCTTTGGAAGCATAAGTTTCAGGGCGTTCGGGTTTATGAGCGTCGAAGTGACCAGGAAAAATATCAGAAGCAGGAACACGATGTCCGTCATTGAAGACATCGAAAATCCTGAATCTATCTTTGTTGTCCTTTTAATTGCCATATCGTTTTCCTCTGTCGGCCTTGGGAAAGTCTCCGGCGGCCATTTGAGCTGTAAAGTTATTCTTTTGAGCCTTCAGCCGGTTCGTTGAGAAGGTCCATAAAGTCGATGGTCACGCTCTCCATCTTGAACACGAGATCCGAAATCTGGGAAGTGAGCCAGTTGTAGGCGAAGAATGCGAGGATGCCGACGATAAGACCGCCCACTGTGGTCACCATCGCCTCGTAGATACCTCCGGAGAGGAGCGCGATGTCAATGTTGCTGCCTGCGGTGGACATATTGAAGAATGCACGGATCATACCGGTCACGGTGCCGAGGAATCCGATCATAGGAGCGCCTCCGGCGATGGTGGCGAGCATAGGAAGACCTTTTTCAAGCCTTGCCACCTCCACGTTTCCGGTGTTCTCAACGGCGGTCTGGATGTCCTGGAGCGGACGGCCGATTCTCTCGATACCCTTTTCCACAAGCCTTGCGGCAGGGGTGTCATATTTCTGGCACAGGGACAGGGCGGATTTGATTTTTCCGTCGTGAATGTAGTCCCTGATTTCGTTCATAAAGTTCTTTTCGACCTTCCCGGCCTTGTGAATCATCCACCATTTGCTGGCGAAGATGTAAACTGCGATGATTGAAAGCAGCAGAAGCACAATCATAAGCCATCCGCCGGCTTTCGCAAGTTCGAAATAAGACATTTTGACCTGCTGCTGAACCGGCTCGGCAATAGCCTCTGAAACCACGGCAGCGCTGTCCGCAATGCTCTGAAGTAAACTGAATAACATATCGATAAATTTTTAATTTTCCACAAAAACCAAATAACCTGCAAATATAAGTATTTTTATGGAATTTCCCAGTTTAGGTTCGAGCCCAACGCACATATAAAAAGGAAAACGCCATCTCTCTTGTATGGCTACGCCATACAAGAGAGATGGCTCCTGATTCACACCGGGAGCCATCCAATTCTAACCTAAAACTTAACCTATGAAAAAACTATTCGGATAATAGACCTTGCAATGACTATGCCAAAACGAAAAAATCCGATACTTTTTTGATAAAAATCTGCACTTTTCTGTGCTTTTTCTTGAAAATATCCGAAAATGCCGCTACTCCTCGGCGGAGCATCCGGGAAAATTCTTCAAAATTTCCGGCACCTCGGAAATGCTCTTCGCTTCAAAGACCCGGTCGGACAGGGGCATCGGCGCCATCTCGTGAACCCAGACACTCTTGTAGGGAATGTAGATGGCCCGGCCTCCGATCTCAATCACAGGCGCTATGTCCGACTTCACTGAGTTACCTATCATAATAAGGTCTTCGGGCGCGATGTCAAATTTCGCGCAGAGCTCCAGATAATTCTTCGTGTCCTTGTTTTCGAGAACCTCAATGTGGTGGAAAAACCTTGACAGACCGCTCTGACGGTACTTCAGCAGCTGTTCCGTGAGGTCGCCCTTGGTTGCCACGGCGAGCTCATAGCCCATCTCCTTCACCTGCCCCAGCGCCTTCTCCACCCCGTCGATGAGGTCGAAACGGTGGTAGGCAAGGTTGGTGATGATTTTTTTGATTCCCTGATAAATTTCCGCGCTGAGATTTCCTCCGCACACATCGAGAGCCGTGTCCAGCATTCCCAGCATATAGGTCTTCGAACCGTAGCCGAAAATGGGGATGTTTCCCTCCTGACGGGCCCAGAGAATCTGTTGTATCGTGGAGAGGTCCGCATTCTTGTGAAGCAGCTCCGCAAAATCTTTTTCGGCCCCGCGGAAGTATTCCTCATTTTCCCAGAGGGTGTCGTCCGCATCGAAAAAGACTATGTCCTTCTTCATTTTCCGCCCTCCCTATTTCTTGATTTCTTCCTCGGGGGTTGCGATTTTTGTTGAAGGAGCCCCGGTTTTGAGGCTGTCTGAAGGAGTGGCGGCAAGAGTGCTGTCTCCTCCTGCGGCGAGGCTGTCGGTAGGCGCGGCTACCTCAGGGACAACCGGCCGGATGGTTATAATCCTTATGTCTTGAACCGGACGGTCGCGGCGGTCAGTCGGCGCAGCGGCGATTTTGTCGATAACATCCAGTCCGTCAATCGTTTCGCCGAAAACTGTGTACTGTCCGTCGAGGTGGATGCAGTTCATCTCGTCCTGGACAATATAGAACTGCGAACCGCTGGAGGATTTGCGCGGATTGGCGATGTCCCCACGTCTGGCAGCGGCAAGAGCCCCTTTCTTGTGGTAATACTCGTTCACGAACTCCGCCGGGATTGTGTAGTCCGGACCACCCTGCCCGTAGAGGTCGGCTTTGCTTTCGTCGCGGGTGTAAGGGTCGCCGGTCTGAATCATAAATCCGTTTATGACCCTATGGAAAAGCAGGCTGTCATAGTAGTGGTCTGCAACCAGTTTGCAGAAATTCTCCCTGTGCTTCGGGGTTTTCTCGTAGAGCTTGACGCGGATCGTGCCTTCAGTGGTGACGATGTCAAACTCCGGTTCGCTGTT
>CAYNDY010000027.1:0-1407 GCA_964396105.1 uncultured Muribaculaceae bacterium | reverse complement strand
GGGGATATTGCTGAAAAACAAAAATATACGCCCACAGATGGCAAAGAATCCATTGAAACAGCTGGCAGGGGAGACTGCCATTTACGGGATGAGCACCATACTCGCCCGGATAATAAATTTCCTTTTCGTTCCGTTCTACACCCGCCTGCTCACCACAGCAAGCTATGGAGTGGTCACGGAGTTTATGGCGTATATCGCTGTGCTTCAGGTGGTTCTGGCGCTCGGACTGGAGACCGGCTGTTTCCGTTTCGCGAACAAGGAGGGGGCCCAGCCGAACCGGGTCTATTCCAGCGCGCTTACCGCCGTCAGCGCCCTGAGCTTTGCATTCCTTGCGCTGATGATAGTCTTCGCACGTCCGCTCGCCTCCCTTCTTGGCTACGACGGCTACGGAAGCTGCATTGCCTATATGGGCGGAATCCTCGCTCTGGACAGCGTCACGGCCATTCTTTTTGCAAAACTTAGGCAGGAGCACCGGGCACTTAAGTTCGCGATTTTCAAGACGATAAAGATTCTCGTCGAGACCGGGGCGAACATCGTGCTTTTCTTCCCGTTCGCGAATTTTTGTTCCCGCAAGGCCGCCGCGCTAGGAGTCGCTCCCGAGGCGCTCACACCGGATGATGTGTGGCTGCTTCATTTTGTGAGCCCCACACCGGACTTCAGCTATGTGATTTTCGCGATTTTCCTGAGCTGCTGTGTCTGCGCCCTGCTTTTCATCCCGTCGCTCCTGAGGCTGAACTACGAGTTTGACGGCCGTCTTCTTCGCGAGATGCTCCGCTACTCCCTCCCGCTTATGGTGGCGGCGCTTCCCGGGGTCGTCAACGACTTTCTCGACCGCATCCTCTTCCGTTTCCTCGACACCAATCCGGAGGCCTGGCAGAGCAGCCTCGGCATTTTCCAGGCGGCGGTGAAGCTCTCCGTGATTATGAACCTCTTCATCCAGATGTTCCGTTTCGCGGCCGAGCCGTTCTTCTTCCAGCGGGCCAAGGACCGTGGCAGCAAGACTCTGTATGCCAGAGTGATGGAACTTTTTACGGCGTTCTGCGGAGTGGTTTTTCTGGGCGTGATTTTCTACATCGATGTCATTTCGCTGCTCCTCGGAAGGGACTTCCGGAGCGGAGTGGGCGTGGTGCCGATAATGCTGTTTTCCTATATGCTGCTGGGGATGCTGTTCAACGTCTCGATGTGGTACAAGCTTTCGGGCAAGACGAATATGGCGATATGGATTACCTCGGCGGGACTAGTTGTGACGGTGGTTGTGAACTGCTGTCTTATGCCGCAGATTTCCTATTGGGCGGCGGCTCTTGGACACCTTGCAAGTTATTCGGTTATGTTCGTCCTGAGCGCGGTCCTCGGCCAGAAATACTATCCGATTCCATACCGCTGGGGAAAAATCCTGAGCGTTCTCGC
>CAYNDY010000026.1:0-16899 GCA_964396105.1 uncultured Muribaculaceae bacterium | reverse complement strand
CGTCATACTGATGGACTATCACGGTGTTGTCCGCAACCGCCTCGTCAGCCACATTGAGCAGCAACTTGTGCAGTTTGTAGAGCGTCTTGTTCTGGAAGCGCGCCCCGCCGACTTTGCTTTTGAGGCGGTCAAAGTCAGCCCTGTTCATCATCACTCTCGGGTGACCCATCTCAAGGAGCGAAGCGAGGTCAGCCGTGCCCGTGGGGTCGGCCACGGTGGTGTTCTTCTCTTCGATGAAGCCCTCAGGAACCGGGTCGTAAAGAAGTGTATCCTTCTTCTGGGGCTCGGGGTCGGGCTCAGGCTCCGGATCGGGGTCAGTCTGGCCGGATTCGCCGCCGTTCTCGGTAGGCTCGGTCTTGGAACAGGACGAAGCCGAAACCGCAGTGCCCACCAGGAGCAGCGAAGCTAAAACAAGTGATATGAATCTTTTTACTTTCATAATATCAGTAAGAAACGCAGCAGGCCGCTTTTTTGCCAACCTCTTTAGTAAAGCCAGCCGTCGCGGCGAATGAGGTTCGGATTCTTCTGAGCCTCACGGTCGGAGATGGACCACGGCCACATAGTGTCGGTGTAGTACCATTTGTATTCGAACTGGGTGTCGCCCCAAATGTTCGTTCCTCCGTGCTCGGTCTTGCCCTGGAACTTGGTCTGCTGGTAGGTGCCCCAGCGGATTTCGTCGAAGTAGTTCACACCCTCCTCGCAGAGCTCGACACGGGCCTCGTAGCGGATGGCCTCAAGCATAGCCTCCTGACCTGCAGCGGTTATGCCCGGCATTCCTGCCCTTGAGCGGACCTGGTCCACAAGGAGTTTGGCCTCGCCTTCGCGGCCCAGATAGACAAGCGCCTCGGCCCTCTGGAGAAGGACCTGGGTGTAGCGCACGAGCGGCCAGTCGTAGCCGCAGCGCTGACGGCCTGCGGTGCCTCCCGGAAGGGATGCGTCAAGGACATTGTACTTTTTCCAGATGTAGAAGAAGGAATTCTGCCTGTTTGGCCAGAGATCCGTGTTGTCCTGGGTGTTGTCCTGCACGGAAAGAGGCCAGCGGAGCACTTTCTTCAGCACTCTCTGAGGCTCGCTGTACGGGGAGTAGGAATTCGTCTCCCTGTAAGGGGTGATGATAGCCTGGTCCATACGCGGGTCGCGGTTGTCGTAGGCGCCGCGAATACGGGCCTCGTTGCCGGAGTTGAGATAGTACTTGTCCCAGATAGTCTGCCCCACTCTCTTTATGCAGTCTTCCCTGCGGGTGCGAAGCTCGGTGAACACAAGTTTGCGTTTGTTGAGAGCGGAAACCTGAGTGTCCTTTTCGGACTGGGAAAGGGCTTCGTCTGCGTTGATGGCAGCGATTTTGGCGTCATAGAAGTCCACTGAGTCCTGCACGTCGTTCATTCCGTCGCGGACGAAGAAAACTTCCCTCTCGGCAGGCTTCAGGGCGTCCCAGTCTTCAAGACCTGCGACCTCCGACCACTTGAAAGGCGTGCCGTCGGCGTTCTGGAAGGTGTCCACGAAGTCAGGAGACGGAGCGAGGTGCTGCCAGCCGATGTACTGGTCGGTGGCGCCGATTACCTGCTGCCAGTTGTGGCAGAAGCCTTCGTCGGATGTGAACTGAAGAGGGAAAATCATCTCCCTGCTCTTCTCGTTCTTCTCGGTGAAGAGTTCGCCCCAGGTGCCCTGGTAGAGTCCGTAGCCGCACTCCTCAACCTTCGCGAAGTCCGCTTCGGCGAGAGTGTAATACTCGGTCGGGGTGAGTTTCACATCGTTCGGGTCAGTGATGACTCCATTTGCGAAGACTCCGAGGTCAGCCGCGAGCCACATATAGGCCATACCCCTGAGGGAGTATGCAAGGCCCTTGGAAGGCTTTCCGTAGTTGGAGGTGAGGGTGTTGTCCGGGCAGTACTCGTTGCCGATTGCGTAAGTGCAGTCGTCGATTACCGCCTGCCAGACCTGAACGAACGAGGACTGAACCCTTGTGCACTCCTCGTTGGTGACAGGCTCAAGGTAGAGGGGAACTCCACCGTAAATCATATTGAGTCGGGAATATGCCCAGGCCCTCAGAAGCCTTGCCTCGCAGACATAGCGGTTGTATTTTTCCTCTGAAAGGCCCGCGCGGGAAAGGTTCGCGAGGGCGTCGTTGCAGTTGTGCACCACACGGAAGATTATCTGCCACTCCAAACGGCCCTGGAAGTCCATAGCCTGCTTGGTGGAGCGGTAGAGATACTGCAGAGGATAGTTGTTCGAGTATTCGTCGGATGTGAATCCGTTGCCCTCCATACCGGTGCGGTTGAGTCCGTCATAGTCCTCCATTCGGATCTGGGTCCTCGTGAGGTTGGTCTTGTATAGAGGGTAGTATATGCCGGCCATTCCGGCGTCAGCCTTGGACTCGTCGGTCCACATATTTCCGGTGGAAATGGCGTCCGTTCTCGCCGTGTCGAGGAAATTCGAGCAGGAGACAAGGGACAGAAGAGAGAGAAGCGCTGTAAGAGTATATATCTTTTTCATAACCTATTCATCTTTTATCAGTCAGACCTTTAGAATGAAATCTGAGCGCCGAGGCTCACGCTGCGCATAAGCGGATAACCGATGCTGGTGCCGATTTCAGGGTCGAGACCAGGATATTTGGTTATAGTGAAGAGATTCTCGGCGGAAACGAAGATGCGGAACTTCTGCATCGCGATTCTCTTGCTGTATTTGTCCGGAAGGGTGTAGCCCAGCTGGACGTTCTTGAGCTTCACATAGTCGCCCCTGTACTCGCGGAAGTCGCTCGTGAGAGAGTTGCTGTTGTCATCGTTGAGGGTGAGTCGCGGATAGGTGCCGTGAACATTGGTGCGGCTGTCGGTGAGATTGTCCGGGTCGTAGAAGTAGTGGTCGGCGGCGATGCGGGATGAGATGCTGTGACCGTTGGTGACCTTGGTGGTGTTGTAGTACTGGGTGCCCCAGTTGAGCCAGAAGCCGAACGCTCCGGTGAACACGGCCGAGAAGTCGATTCCCTTCCAGGAGAAGCTGAGGTTCAATCCGGCGTTCACCAGAGGGTTGTTGCTGTGGCCGTTGAGAACCATATCGTTGGAGTCTCCGAAGTTTTTGTCGCCGTTGACATCCTGGTAGATGAGGTCACCGTACCAGAGGGTTTCCTTGCTGATTTTCTTCACTCCGCAGAAGGTGTAGCCGGCATCAATCATAGCCTTCACCCACGCCATATCGGCCTCGGTGCGGATCATACCGTCCTTAGGACCTGCGGTGACATCAACGGTGCCGCCGGTGTAGCCCTTGCCGGATCCCTTGTAAACCTGGTAGAGGTTGTGCTCGCCGTAGATGTGGCCTTCGAGAATCTTAGCGGTGTTGCCGCCCTGGGAAACCTGGGCGAGGTTGTTGACGTAGGTTCTCTTGCCGTCCTTCTCGGTCCAGTACTGCTGGAGCTGTCCCTGATATTTTGTGACGATTCCCTTGTTGAAGCCGAGGTTGAGGCTCACTCCGTAGCGGAAATCCTTGCCGACGGTGTTGTTGTGGGAAAGGGTGATTTCAAATCCCGTGTTGCGCACAGCCGCGAGGTTGGCGTAGGCTCCGGTCACATTACCCATTGTCTCGTAAACCGTCGGGCGGTAGAGGATGCCGCTGGTGTTCTTCACATAGAAGTCCATCTCGGCGGTGAGAATGTTGTCGAAAATGCCCCAGTCAAGACCCACATCGGTGGTGTAGGTGGTCTCCCACTCGAGGTTGTCGTTTCCGAGTTCGGTCTGCACAAGGCCCGTGGTGCCTGCGCCCCCGGTCACGACGTTCACGCTCGCGTAGGTGCTCTGCCAGGAGTAGTTGCCCACGGCGTTGTTACCGGTGATACCCCAGGAAGCCCTGAGCTTGAGGTTGGAGAGCCAGTCCACATTCTTCATAAATTCCTCGCGGTTGATTCTCCATCCGGCGGAAACTGAAGGGAAGATGCCCCAGCGGCTCTTTTTCGCGA
This sequence comes from uncultured Muribaculaceae bacterium, assembly GCA_964396105.1. Lineage (GTDB taxonomy): Bacteria > Bacteroidota > Bacteroidia > Bacteroidales > UBA932 > Cryptobacteroides. Next base: position 12,953 of record CAYNDY010000026.1, on the reverse strand, counting down.
AGCGGGAAGAACCGTCGGCGCGGAGGTTGGCCTCAAAGAGGTAGCGGCTGTCGTAGGTGTAGTTGACCCTTCCGAACCAGGACATCAGCGACCATTCGCTTGTGGAGGAGGAGGAAGTGGAGTAGTCGGCGTACTTGTCCATCTCAGTGATTGACCAGTCAGGAGAATTTTTCTTCTCCACGCTGAAGCTGCGCGCCTTGTAGTAGTTGGTGGTGAAACCCGCAAGGGCACCGACTTCGTGCTTGTCCGCGAAAGTGTTGTTGTAGCGAAGGAGCAGCTCGGAGTTGATGCGGTAGTTCATACTGTAGGAGTTCGAGTTGCTTGCATTCGCAAGGTTGGACTCGCTGTAGCGGGTGTCGTTGGTGTAGTTCCAGTAGCCGTTCTTGCGGGTGTAGCGGTTCTGGTCCGTGTAGATCTGGGAGTAGTTGCCCGTTGCCTCGAGAGTGAGTCCCTGGTAGAGCTGGGCAATAGCATAGACGGAGGAGTTGATGCGGTAGGTGGTCTTGTGACCGTCCGGACCCGCCATCTGAGCGAACACGTTGTTGGCGCTGTTGGACTCCTCGGTGGCCACTTTCCTTCCCCACTTGTCAGGCTCGCCTGGATAGATGCCCGGGGTGGTCTGGTAGATGTAGGAGAAGGCGTTGGAGACATTGGCGAGGCCGTAGCTCTGCTTCTGTCCGAAGATGCGGGTACCCATAGTGAGCCACGGGGTGACCTTCGCCTCGACATTGGTTCTGAAGTTGAACTTGCTGGTGGATGAGTCGATTTCCTTGAAGCGGGTCATCACGCCGTTGTTGTCAAGGTAGCCCAGGGAAAGGTGATAGCGGACCTTTTCGCCCGCACCCTGCACGGTGAGGTTGTGCTCCTGGGAGAAGCCTGTGGAGAAAAGTTCATTGAACCAGTCGGTGTTAGGGTAGGCGATGCTGTTCTTCACTCCGTACTCGTTCACGCCGTCAGGATTGGCCTTCGCCGCCTTCCAAGCCTCGATGGTGGAGTCGGAGAATACGTGGGCCTGATTGACGTTCTCTGCGGCCTCGTTTACAAGTTCCATATGGGAGGCGTAGTCGCTGAGCCAGCTGAGGTTGTTGTACGGGGTCTGCATCACTGCCTGAACGGAGTAGGTGATGCTGGACTTGCCGGAGCCTCTCTTGGTGGTGATGAGGATGACGCCGTTCGCAGCCCTGGAACCGTAGATGGCCGTTGAGGAAGCATCCTTGAGGACCGTAATGCTCTCGATGTCGGCGGAGTTCACATCATCCATACTCCACTCAATTCCGTCCACGAGGACAAGAGGAGAGTTGCTGCTGATACTTGTGTTACCCCTGACCCTGAGAGTGGCGGAGTCGCTTCCCGGCTGGCCTGAAGACTGCATAACCTGAAGACCTGCGGAAAGTCCCGCGAGGGCTGAGGAGGTTGTCATTGCAGGACGGCTGTCGAGCGCGTCGTTGAAATTGATCTGGGTGACAGAGCCGGTGAGGTTGCCCTTTTTCTGGACGCCGTAACCCACGACCACCACTTCGTCAAGAAGCTGAGTGTCTTCCTTGAGGGCGACGTTGATTACCGAGCGGCCTGCGACAGGTTCCCTGACGGTGTTGAATCCGAGGCAGGAAATCTCGAGAGTCTCGACTGAGGACGGAGACGCGTTGATGGTCCACCGGCCTTCCTCGTCGGAAACCGCAGCGTCTGCGCTGCCCCCTACCGGCATTATAACCACTCCCGGAAGGGGCTCGCCGGCCTCTGAGCTGACCTTACCCTTGATTGTCTGATTATTCTGTGCCAAAAGCGAAGTCGAAACTGCGACTAAGGCCGACACGAACAGAAGAGAAATTATCGTTTTGTGTTTCATACGATTGGTTATATAGTTTTACCGTTTGCAAATTTCGCAAATTAGGTCAATACCCCGTGCAAGAAATTAAGCATAGAATTTCATTTTTTGAGCACAGACCCTTTTAGATGCCCCCGAGGGAGATGGTGACATATAATTTTATTACATTTGCATTTGTTCGCAAGTTACGGATTTTTTTCGTTTCCCCGAGCATATATACCTTGATTATGAATATATATACCTTCGATATGGGCGCCATATACTCTTTCCGCCGGGGGGCTGTCCGCAGCGCGGCTCTCTTCCTCCTCCTTCTTCTGCTCTGCCTCCCGCACTTCAGCGCCAGCGCAGCCCTTGTCCCATGCAGGGGATATGATGTGAGGGACGGGCTTTCGGAGAACAGCGTGCGAAGCATTATCCAGGATTCACAGGGATATATCTGGCTGGGAACGAAGGACGGACTGAGCCGCTACAACGGCCGCGAGTTCAAAGTCTGGGGAAGTTCTTCTGACGAGATTTCCCTCAATGTGGAGTTCCTTCTGGAGCACGCGGACGGGGATAAAATCTGGATTGCCTCGCGATATTCCCTGAGCCTTCTGGACACTGAATCGGGGCGGCTTTCAAGCCTCAGCCTTGCCTCCGGCGGGCTCACAAGGGGCTTCAGGGCGCTCTGCTACGATGCCGAGGGGAGGCTCTGGGTGGGCTCGAACGAGGGACTTGCGGTAATCGGGAAGGGAAGCTACGCCGACGCTTCGCTCTACAGCGTGGAGGCTGTTTTCAAACATTCCGACTCCGACCCACGGTCGCTTCCCAGCGACAATGTGGGAGCGGTGCTTTGCGACCGGAGCGGGAAAGTATGGGTCGGAACCGAAAACGGGCTTGTGCGATATGACGGGGAAGGAGGTTTTATCGGAGTCAAGACAGGAGACGGAGCGAGAAGGGAGCATTTTATGTGCCTTAGGGAGGATGAGAACGGAATTATATGGGCGGGGACCTGGGACGACGGCCTCTACAGCATCAACCCCGCCGACGGCAGCGTCCACAATTTCCTCTCCCCTCACCGCAGTTCCACTCCGGTGCCGCTTATCCGCCAGATGTGGCACAACGGGGGCTCCACGATAGTCCTCTGCGCCAATTCGGGTCTTTTCGAATATGACAGGAGGGAGGGGACGCTACGCCGCCTCATCCTTTCCGAGGGTCTTCCTAACGACAGTTTCTACTCCTGCATCAAGGACAACGAGGGGGGACTGTGGATCGGGACCTATTTCAACGGAGTTTTCTATGTTTCGCCTCGCGCGGCCGAGATTGAGCTCTACCGCGCCGACCCTTCGGGGCTTTTCTCGGGCACTGCGGTGAGCGGGTTCTGCGAAAGCGGGCCGGACCGCCTCTGGGTGGGGACGGAAAACGGAGGATTGAGCCTTCTGGACCGCCGGAGCGGGGAATTCATCCCGACAAGGTGGCACGACAGCGGCGACAACATCCACGCAATCCAGCAGGTGGGACAGGACCTCTGGGTGGCGACATTCTCCTCGGGTCTGAAGAGGATCAATCTCTCAACGGGGACTGTCCGCTACTATTATATGACCCCGGGCAACCGTCCCGACGCGGAGAACGCGGTATATTCCCTCTATTATAATGAGAAGGACGGGGCGGGAAAGCTCTATGTGGGCACGAAAAGGGGCTGCAGCGTCTTTGACTACGCCTCGGGAGTGATGACCCCTATTCCTGAGCTGGACTCGCACATAATCTACGACATCCTTGAGGACTACACCGGGAAACTGTGGTTCGGGAGCCTTGAGGACGGACTTTTCTGCTGCGACAAAAATTCCGGAGCGTGGAAGAGATATGTCCACGACCCCTCTGACCCGGGAAGCCTTTGCAGCGACAGGGTCATCGGCATCCACAGCGACCGCAGGGGGCAGCTGTGGTTCTGCACGGAAGGAAGCGGGGTGTGCCGCTACGACTACGCCTCCGACTCTTTCGCGGCCCCGAAGGTGAACACCCCTGACGGGAAACTGCCGTGCAACGTGATTTTCGGTCTTCTCGACGACGCCGAGGGCAGGCTCTGGATGAGCTCCAATTCGGGCCTCATCCGTCTTGACCCGCAAAGCGGAGAGTGCCGGCTCTACACCCACGAGGACGGCCTGCAGAGCAACCAGTTCAACTTCAAGGCCGTCTACAGGACCTCCGACGGGAAGTTCTGGTGGGGCGGAGTGAACGGGTTCAACGCCTTCCGCCCGGAGGACATCAGGGACAACGCCGTAGCCCCGAGGGTCACAGCCTCGCTCCGATACGCCGACAGCGTGGTCACGGGGAGCGAGCTCTCAGTTCCGAGCGGGGTGAAGAATTTTTCCATCGATTTCGACTGCCTGAGCTATGTGAGCCCGCAGAAGACTGTTTTCGAGTACCGCTTCAGCAAGGACCCGCTCTGGACAAGGACCTCGCAGCCTTCGGTGTCTTTCTCCGACCTCACGCCGGGGCGCTACACCTTTCTTCTTCGGGCAGTGAACTCTGACGGACTGGTGAGCCGGGAGAATTTCACGATGGCGCTGAGGATCAACGCTCCGTGGTACAGGACGGGGCTTGCTCTGGGCATCTACGCCGCTTTTCTCGTGCTTGTCATTTCTCTCGGGATACATTATTTCATCCGTTTCAAGGGCCGGGAGAGCCGCAGGAGGATGGAGGAGATGAAGCTTCGCAGCGAACAGGAGTCCTACAACGCGAAGATTCAGTTCTTCACTCAGATTGCCCACGAAATCAAGACCCCAGTGACCCTTATAAAGGCTCCGCTGGAGATTGTTCTGGAGCACAAGGCCTGGGACAAGGAAACCGAGGAAAATCTGGGGATAATAGAGGCGAACACATCAAGGCTCTCGGAGCTTACAAACCAGCTGCTGGACTTCAAGAAAGTGAGCAACGAGGGTTATCTGCTGCACACCGAGCCGGTGAACATAGTGGCTGTGACAGAGGAAGTCATCGGGCGGTTCAAAAAGCCATCGGGAAAGGCCGTGGCTCTGCGGTACGCCGGTCCCGAGGCCATTACGGGGATGTTCGACCCGGACGCTCTGTCCAAGATTTTGAGCAACCTGATTGAAAACGCCGTGAAATACACCCGCGATTCAATTGAGGTGCGGTGGGAGACCGCCCGAAAGGACGGAGCGGACACCGTGCGGCTCAGCGTCACGAACAACGGCCCCGCCATCCCGCCGGAGGAGGCCGTGAAGATTTTCGACACCTTCTATCAGATTGACTCTGGAGACTCCGGGGCGCGTAAACCGGGCTTCGGGATAGGCCTGTCGCTGGTGAGTCTTCTGGTGGACAAGTCCGGAGGACGGGTCTGGGTGGACAACACCTACACTGAAGGCTGCCGCTTCTGCGTGGAGTTGCCGTGGAAGCAGGCTGAGGCTCCCGCGGAGGCTTCTGAGAAGAACAGCGCCACGGAGGAGAGTGAGAGCGCGGGAATGGCAACAATACTCGTCGTGGAGGACAATACGGACATTCTCTCCTTCATCGCTGACCAGATGAAGGGCTCCTACCGGGTGCTCAAAGCCACGGATGGGCAGAAGGCCCTTGCGAGGCTGGAGAAGAACAATGTGGACATAGTCGTTTCGGACCTTGCTATGCCGAATATGGACGGGTTTGAACTGCTGAAGCAAATCAGGGAAAATCCTATGACTTCCCACATTCCTTTTGTAATTCTTTCGGCGGAGTCTTCGGTGGAGTCAAAAATCCGAGGGCTTGACTGCGGAGCGGACGCCTACATCGAGAAGCCGTTCTCAATCAATCACTTCCGGGCGGTGGTGGAGAATATCCTGAGCAGTCGCAAGGCTCTTATGGAGAAGTTTGCATCCTCGCCGGACGAGAGTCTCAATCTTCTGAAATACGGCGCTCTGGACACGGAGTGGCTTGGGAAGGTGGATCAGATTATCAACGCGAACATTTCCTCGCTGGAGTTCTCGGTGCAGCAGCTTGCTGACGAGATGTTCGTTAGCAGGAGCAATCTGCAGAGGAAGATGAAGTCGCTGACGGGGATGTCGCCTAACGAGTATGTTAGGCTTGTGAGGCTGAAGAAGGCGGCGGAGCTGCTTCTAAGCGACAACTACCGAATCAATGAGGTCTGCTATATGTGCGGGTTCAACACGCCTTCCTACTTTACATCCTGCTTCTTCAAGCAGTTCGGCATTCTGCCTAAGGAGTTCATTGCTCTGCATAAAGAAGAAGTTAAATAAAGAGTGCATTGCTCTGCATAAGTATAAGAGTTAAGTAGAACGCCTGCCGCACTGGGGCGCGAGAGGGGAAAATCCTCTCGGCTGAAAAATGCCGCTGCGGTTTTCCCCTCTCGCTTAATCCCCCACACACGTTGTTTTACTTGTAGGTGTCGAGTTCGAAGGCTTTCGGACGCTTCATCGTTTCGGTGTAGACGCGGCCCTCGTCGTCGGTGACTTTGATTTCGAGGGTGGAAGTGGCGCTGGAGGCCGTTGCGGTGAACATATGGTTGGTGTACATCGGCTTGAACGAGATGTTTGACAGATCCGTCTTGGTTTTGTAGCCGTTGCAGAAATAAACCCTGATGAAAAGAGGGTCGTAGTTCTTCGCCCTTGTAACCGTCAGCGCCTTGCCGTTCTCGGTCACCTCCACCTTCCAGTTCTGGTCATAATCCCAGACATTGATAAGGACCTTGTTGTCGGAGCGGGCCGTGTCGTAACCTCCGAAGGTGGAGATGTTCGGATTGTCGATGAGAACCTGGTTGAGGTCGTAGGAGCGGAACTGATAGGTCTTGTCGCGCTCGGTGCCCTTGAAATAGGAGGTGTGAGAGGTGCCCTTCACCTCCATTACCCTGTAGCCCGAAGGTGCGCCGTCCTGCGCGAGGTTAAGCTCCGGAACATAGTGGCCGCACCACCACCAGCAGCCGCAGATTGCGCCGCTGTTGTGCTCCTTGAGGGCAGTGTTTGAACAGATTGACCAGATTTTGTGGGTGTGGCCCGTGACGAAAGTGACGTCGCTGAACCCGCTGAAGCAGGCGGCGAGGTCGGAGGCGTTCTTGAGACTGTAGGCGCCGTCCTGGTTGTAGAAGGCGGCGTGCATCATCACGACGACGGGGGTTGACTTGCTCACATAGGCGAGGTCCTTCTTTAGCCAGGCGAGGTTGTCGGAGGAAACCCTCTCCTCGTAGTGACGGTCGGAGGAAGTGCCGCCGGTGGTGTTCGTGCAATAGATGTTGTCAACTACGACATAATGAACTTTTCCGATGTTCACCGAGTAGTAGTTCGGTCCGAGGTCGTCGCGGAAACGCCCCGCAGTGTCCCAGTCCACAGCATCCCAACCGGACTTTGAGCCGTCGACCGAGGTCTTCATATCGTTGTCGTGGTTGCCGATGGTGTTGAAGACCGGAAGGTTCTTCACCTCGTTCATATCGGTGACATAGTTGTCGAAATAGTAGTTTGAAGTGTACCAGAACTGGTCCCAGGTCATATCCCCGAGGGTGAAGGCATACATCTTCTCCCCGCTGTGGGCGGCGACGTAGGAGTTGAGCTCGGAAGTGAATCTCTTGAAAAGCGTGCGGTCGTCTCCGTTGCTGATTCGGGTGCCGGTGAGGTGCATATCGCCGAGGAGGAAGACCGTGTGGTTGGTCTGGTCGCCGGACGGGGTGAGGGCGAAGTCGCGCTGCTCGGAGTATGCGGCGCCCTTTCTGAGACGGCGGTAGAAAATGGCCTGGGAGCCCTCACAGCTCACCTCGTAGCCGCTCGGGACGGTGATGAACACATATTTGTTCTTTTTCTCGGACTTGAGCTGGTACACTCCCCTGTTGTCAGTGGTGGTGATGAGGTAGCCGTCGGAGACCTGCACGCCCGGGATGCCCGCACCGTTGCAGGTGACAAGGCCATAGACGGTGGTCCCCTCGTCAGGGGTTATCTCGGTCGGGGTGTCAGTTCCGCCTGAGTCTTTTAGAGTGTATTCAACATTGGTGATGAAGCACTCGGCGTCGCCTCTTTTTATGTAGAAGGCGAACTTTCCGCCCTTGAATCCCGGCCAGATTTTGAAGGTGAAATAGGAGCCCGAGAGTTCTTCAATCGGATAGAGATAGGTCTCGGAAGTGCCGTCTATGCCCTTGAGGCAGACAAAGTCGGTCGCAAGAGGGCCCATCCCCTTGAAAATTGTGGATTTTATTATGTCACCTTCCTCCACTTCCACAGGGCCGGCGTCAACGCCGAGTACAAGGGTGATTTCGCTCGTCTGCACAGATTTGCGGCAGGAAGTCACAGCAAGGGAAACTGAAAGCAGAATCAGAAGCGGGAGGAGAAAAATATGGAATCTTTTCATTGCGTTGTTGTGAATGAATTTGTGGTTGACTTTTATGGAAGGAGGCTACTTGCTCCGGGATGGCCTAGGGCCAGGGATTTGCGTCCCCGAGCCCTATTCCCCTGCAGGGGCGGGGAGCTCGGCGGAAAGGGTTTCGTCACCTTTTATTATATATATGCCGGGGGCGGGAAAGGTGCGGGTGAGGTTCTCGCTGAGGGCGTACTCCCCTGCCGCGTGGACGGCCGCGTAGATGTTGCCGCGGTAGGAGACGGCCTGGAGGGCGGGGGTGTTGCAGAGGACCTTCGGGGTCGCTTCGCCTGCGCTCCTGCCCTTGACGTAGTTGCGGGCGAAGGCCTTAACCTGCCGCGCTGAAGTGCACGGAAGAGTGGCGTAGGCGTAGGAGGAGGTCTCCGACGGGTCGTGCTCGAAATAGCATTTGAAGACTCTGCCGCTGTCGGGACGGTCGTAGCACGGGGCGATGTTGTGCCAGTTGCCTTTTTGCAGGGCGGTTTCGACCTCGATAGGTTCGCCGTCAAGGCTCACATAGCCTCTTTCGCGATGGTGCACCCACTCGGCGCTGGCGTTGCCCTTTTTGGCTGCCCCGCGGGAAACTTTGCCGCCCAGGTGATTCTGGTCCACTGCGGAAGTTATGCGGGAGATGTCGCCCCGGCCCCTCCGGATGTCGGAGCCGAGGGAAACGATGAGGTCGGGGAAGAAGAATGTTGTCTTGAAGGCGTGGAGGCCGAAACGGTTGAGCTCCATTGTGGTCACCATCTCGTCACCTGCCGTGAGGCCTCCGACGTGGGATGAATTGTTCTGCTTGTCCTGCCGTTTGTCGCTGGTGAGAAGGGGCTTGCCGTCCTCGTAGGCCGTGACGCCCGGGAGACGCCTCCAGTCCCAGTAGGGGTAGATGTCATCGTACTCGTCGCCTGTCTGCAGGAGGATCTGCACGGCGTCCGCGCTGAACTGCGCGAGGAGGTTCTCGTCGTTGGTGAACTCGTAGCCGATGGTCCTTTCGGACTGCATCCTCATTGAGGAGTACCACTTGGCGGTGCGGTAGATTCCGAAATCCGAGCGAGGGTAGTAGGTCGCTCCAATGAGCTCATTGTCATAGAGTTCCGGCTGGAGGTCCTGAAGGGCGGCGTGAAGGAAAACAGAGCTGCGGGGCCTTCCGAGAGCCGCCATATTCTGCATCGTCACGGCGCAGGAATAGGCCTTGCCGCGAAGCTGTACAAGCTGCCTTCCGCAGGCGCTCGGGTCCATAATCCCGTTCCAGATGGTCCAGCAGAGGCCGTTCAGGATGTAGTTTTCAAGAATGTCGATCTGCTCCTCGCTGAAGGAGTAGGCCGTGCCGCTAAGGACCCTCGCCCAGAAGGACATTCCCTCGGCGTAGGCGAGTCCGTAGTTTCCGAACTGAAGCATCGGACCGTGCTGGTGGTAGGACCAGTCGGGCTGGATTCCCTCGCTCTGGGTGACATAGACCTCCTCGGAAATCTGCCGGACGGCTTCGCGGGCAAGTGCGGGGTCTTCGATAAGGAGCGCCTTCATCAGCTGGTTGCCGGCAAGCCAGGATTTGTTCTGCCCGGTGCGGCCGAACTTGGACCTTTCAAGCACATAGAGAGCGCCTTCCATCTCCTCAGGGGAGAGCTCGTCGCGAAGAAGAAGCATCGCGGCGGTGAGTTTTTTCGGGACTCCGATGTCGTTGTGCCACCAGTTCGGGTTCTTCGGCTTGTTTGTAAACCACCATCCGGCGGCCTTGTGAAGAAGGGTGCTCAGGTCCTTCGACATATAGAAAGGGGACTCGGGCCATTTATAGGATTTCGCAAGGGCATAGATTCGGGTAATATGAAGGGTCATATCCCATTCCCCCCTCTGCATATTTGTGTAGTCTATGTCGGTCCACTGCCCTTTTTCCCAGTCGAAAAGGTCCATAACCCTCCGGACTTCATCCTCGGGGAGCTGGACGGAAAGGTAGAGCTGCATCAGGAGCACGTCAATTGCGGCGCGGCCCCTGTCGGAATACTCCAGGAAACGCTCTGTGACCTCCGGTGAAGGGGAATAGGAGACAAGGGTGGTGTTCACGAATGACTCGCGGACTTTGCGAAGCTCAAGGATTGAACTGTCCGGAGTCTCCCCCGCCGATGCCCCGAGGGCAAATGCGAGGAAAAGAACTATTGCCAGAAGATATTTTCTAGGATTGATATCCATCGTGTTATTATTATGCGTTGAACTTTGCAAAATTACTAAAAAAGATTGCGCCGCTGAGAGCGGGAGGAGGGAAAATATATTAACTTTTCGCTAAAAAATGCAAATTATTGGTCAACGCGGCCTTCGGCAGGCACGGACGGGGCTTAGGGGACAGAGGAGCGCGAAGGGATTTTGCGGAAAATATGGATTTTTGTGACTATCTTTGCACCCCGATGCGCCCCCACCGGGGGCTTTGGGCTATGAGCCGCCTCCAGGCAGGCACGGGCCTTATAAATTAAGGTACTCAAATAAGTTGGAAACTTGAGTTAGGAAAACGATATGAACTTCACTCGAAATTTCTGCATAATCGCGCACATTGACCACGGCAAGAGCACCCTTGCGGACAGGATGCTGGAGATTACCGACACTCTGAACGCCCGGGATATGGAAAACCAGGTGCTGGACTCTATGGACCTGGAGAGGGAAAAGGGAATCACAATCAAGAGCCACCCGATCCAGATGCAATATGAGTACAAGGGGGACAATTACACCCTCAACCTCATCGACACTCCGGGGCACGTGGACTTTTCCTACGAGGTTTCCCGCGCGATTGCCTCCTGCGAGGGCGCGCTGCTTGTTGTGGACGCCACGCAAGGCATACAGGCGCAGACGATTTCAAACCTCTATCTCGCTGTGGAACACGGACTTGAGATTATTCCGGTCCTCAACAAGATTGATATGGACTCGGCTATGATCGATGTCGTGACCGACCAGATTGTGGACCTCATCGGCTGCAAACCGGAGGAAATTCTGAGGGCTTCCGCGCGCACGGGACAGGGAGTGAAGGAGATTCTGGACGCCATCATAGAGCGCATTCCGGCCCCGTCGGGAGACCCCGCCGCACCGCTCCAGGCCCTTATTTTCGACTCCGTGTTCAACTCATTCAGAGGAATCATCGCATACTTCAAGGTTGAGAACGGCAGCATCCACACGGGCGACAAGGTGAAGTTCTTCAACACCGGAAAGGAATATGTCGCAGACGAGGTGGGAGTTCTCAAGATGAAGCTCTGCCCGAGGGACGAAATCCCGTGCGGAAGCGTCGGGTACATAATTTCGGGCATCAAGACCGCGAGCGAGGTGAAGGTGGGAGACACAATCACTACCGTCGCTGACCCTTGCACGGAGGCCATCGCGGGCTTCGAGGAGGTGAAGCCGATGCTTTTCGCCGGAATGTACCCGGTGGAGACCGACCAGTACGAGGAGCTGCGCTCCGACCTCGAGAAGTTCCAGCTGAACGACGCGTCGTTCGTGTTCGAGCCGGAGTCATCGCTCGCGCTCGGGTTCGGATTCCGCTGCGGATTTCTCGGACTTCTGCACCTTGAGATTGTGCAGGAGAGGCTTTTCAGGGAGTTCGGGATGGATGTGATAACCACGGTTCCGAACGTTTCCTACAAGGTTTACACGACCCAGGGCGAGTGCCTCGACGTCCACAACCCTTCAGGGCTTCCGGCCCCGACTCTCATCGAGCACATCGAGGAGCCGTATATCCGCGCCCAGGTCATCTCCAAGGCCGATTTCTACGGGCCGATTATGAAGCTGTGCCTCGACAAGAGGGGTACGCTGGTGAACCAGCACTACATCACTGCCGACCGTCTGGAACTGACCTACGAGATGCCGCTTTCCGAAATCGTTTTCGATTTCTACGACAAGCTCAAGTCCATCTCGAAGGGTTACGCTTCCTTCGACTACCACATCGTGGGCTTCAAGGACGCGAAACTCGTAAAGCTTGACATTCTTCTGAACGGAGAGCCGGCCGACGCGCTTTCGTCCCTGATTCACGTGGACCACGCCTACGATTTCGGCCGCAAAATCTGCGAAAAGCTCAAGGAACTCATCCCGCGCCAGCAGTTCGACATTGCCATCCAGGCCGCCATCGGAGCGAAAATCATCGCCCGCGAAACGGTGAAGGCCGTGCGCAAGGATGTGACCGCGAAGTGCTACGGCGGCGACATTTCACGAAAGAGGAAGCTGCTTGAAAAGCAGAAGCAGGGTAAGAAGAGGATGCGCCAAATCGGAACCGTTGAGGTTCCGCAATCAGCCTTTATGGCCGTGCTGAAACTCGATTAGTTTTACGGAACAGGATCATATCCGCTGCCACCCCAGGGGTTGCATCGAAGGATGCGCCAGACTGTGAGCGCGAGGCCTTTGAAGGGACCGTGCTTGCGGAAGGCTTCGAGGGCGTACTGGGAACAGGTGGGCGTGAAACGGCAGCAGGGGGGCTTCAGCGGGGAAATGCAGACCCTGTAGAATTTAATCAGAAGCACAAACGGGGCAATCGCCACGGTGCGGACCGTCTGTTTGATTTTTGTCTTTTTTGCTTCATCCATAGCACTCTCCCTCCCCTATTTTTCGCTTTCAGAGCCCGCTGCAGCGGCACTTTCGCTCGCAGGCGCCTGATTCTTGGAAGGAGCCGGCGCGAGGCCTCTCATAACCTTTGAAAGGATGGTCTCCACAAGGGCACAGATGCTCTCGCAGGGGACAATCTCCTTGCTGCTATATATAAGAAGTATATCTACGCCCGCTCCCTCGAGGCTCCCCTTTTGGTGGCGGAAGGCTTCGCGAAGGCGGCGCTTGAGAAGATTTC
>CAYNDY010000025.1:0-17064 GCA_964396105.1 uncultured Muribaculaceae bacterium | reverse complement strand
GTGCGCCTCGTTGAGCAGGCGGGAAATCTCCGCCTTGCGCGGAGCGGAGCCGTCGGTCAGAATCGGGGTGCCGACGTGAACGGTGAGAAGCGGAACATCCGGTTTGTCGAAAAGCTTGTAGATGCCTGTGCGCGGACGGTAAGTCAGCACGAACGGGATTACCGGGATGTTGTACTTGTAGGCCATTGAGAACGCGCCCTTCTTGAAAGAACGGATCGGCGCGTAGTACCTCCAGCTGGAGGCCTCAGGGAAAACGTGCAGCCACTCCTTGCGACGGTGGAACTCGTCGAATGCGGCATCGAACGGCCGCATCCCGGCCCTTGTCTCAGGGACAGGAATGCCTCCCAGATAGTGCATAAACCACATATCCTTGCCCCTCATGTGCTCGCCGTAAATCGGGAACCAGAGCCTGCGCATCCCTATTGCGTCCATCACGCAGGCGAGATCCCAGCGGTAGACGTGGTTGCAGACTGTCATCGCTCCGTTTTCGAGCTGCTTTTTGTAGGGCTTGAGATTCTCCCTGCCCTCGATTTTGAGCCCGTAGCGCACCCTGTTCATCCACCGCACGACGCAGCAGAGAAGGGTTCTGTTGAGAAAATGGTTGAAACGGTAGTGGAAAGACTTGTCGAGATAGGGGTAATTCTCGTCGAGAACAACCGTGCGGCCGTCATAGCGGACCGGAGCGATGCGCTCGGTGGAGTCTGTCTCGGGGTATTCGATGTCAATGTCGGGAAGAAAAACTCCCGGCTCGACTTCCATTTCGCGATACTTTATGTTGTCTATTCCTTTTCCCATAATGTGTTCTGTTCAAATTGCCGGGCGCTGTCCCCGGCGGAGGACTCCAGGGGTTACTTCTGGGGAGCCTGCACTCCGCAAAAAGAAAGAAATTCGCTCCAGAGCATATCCGTCGCGGGATTCTGCTTTTTCTTTGCGGACTTAACGATATGAATGAAACTCAGTCCGGCATCGAGGGCGCCTCCGTCAGTTTCGGTCTTGTCGCCCACCATAAGGGCATCCCCGGGAGCGACCCCGAGAGCCTTGCAGGCGCCGAGGAAAACTTCCTTCGAAGGTTTAAGGCCGCCCAGTTCGGGAGACTCCCACACCCCGTCGAAATCGGAGCGGGAAAGACCGCAGGCTGAGAGTTTCTCGTCCACGAAGCAGTAGTCGGAAAGCACCGCGATTTTCACCCCTTCGCTGCGAAGGTGCTCCAGGAGCGCTTTCAGAGAAGGCCTCGGGCCGAATTTTTCTTTTATGATTCTTGCCTGATTAGGCATATATGTCCCATAGAACCAGTCCCGGCACTCCGCGGCCTTCTTCTCCGAGCCCTTTCCCATAAGGGAGAAAAGAGCGGAATAATAGTCCTCAGGCTTTTCGAAATGCCTTCCGCGAAGAGTCTTTCTGAACTTTCGCTCGGAGCCCAGCACCACAAGGTGAAGCGGGTCTGCGAGAATGAGACGAATAGGAAAATGACGGGACTCGAATAAAGTCCCGTCAAGATCGAATATAACTGCCTTTGGCATCATAGACCGATTGCTTAGTCTTTGATTACCAAATCCTTGAATTTAGCGTGGCGCTTCTCGTCCTGAAGGAGGATGTTAAGCTTGAACTGGCCGTCGCGTGCGCCCTCTGCGATGCAGCGCTCCTTGAACTTCTCGAAGGACTCGCTCACAAGGCGGTGGGTAACAGGGTCTTTCAAACGAAGGGAATCCCTCTTTGCCACATACTCCACATTCTGAGCGCGGAGGTACTTGTCCACAACCTTGGTGAACTCCTCTGCAGTCTCCTGAGAGGTGGTCTGGTCCGCGAACTCATAGTAGAAGTGGTATGCGGAGATGTCAAGGTCCGCGAAACCGATGAAGAAACGGGTCTTGTGACCGGTCTCGGCCTCTGCCTTGTGGACAGCCTCGATGAACTGGCGCTCGTGAAGCTTCTCTCCGGTGATGGTGACGATGCCGTTAACCTTCTGGATGAGGTGGACGGTCGGAGTGCCGCAGAACTTAGGGCCGGCCTCCAGGAGGTCGTTCATATTGTAGCGGTACAAACCTGCGAAAGTCGTCACGTAAGGGCAGTAGCGCTTGCCCTCGACAAGTTCGTCAAGCTGGAGGAAGGTAGGATTAGGATTGTCCATATCCTCCTCGGCGATGAACTCGTAGTAGTGGAAGTGAGGGAAGAGGACGGTGTTGACGGTGTCGTCAAGAACGAGTCCGAAACGGCACTCTGAAGCGAAGTAGCCGAACTCCTGATGGAGCATACCCTCAGGGAATGAATCCTTGAACTTGTCAAGATATACCTTTGTGTTACCGCATTTCCAGGTGTTGAGAATCTGGAGGTTCGGCCAGTAGTGCTTAGGAAGCACCTTGCCGTATTTTGCCTTGAGTTCCCTCAGCTCGGCAGCCCTCTTCGGGTTAGGCTTGACGCAGGCCTCAAGCTCCTTGCGGATTTCCGGATCGAGCTTGATTTTGTCTGAAATCGTACCTTTCTCGATGTCCTCGACATACTCGTCATAGAACCTGTTCACGTTGTTCTGAAGCTCAACGATGGTTGAAGGGTTGGCGGTTACGATGAGGGTGATGTCCTGCTCGACTCCCATACGCATAAGAACGTAGTAGCGGGCGTTGTAGTCAGCGATGGAATAGACGCAGGAAGGGTTTGAGTAGAGAGCCTTCACGAAGCCCGGGCAGTCCCTCTGGGTCACTCCTGAAACTGATCCGAATACGGTGCCGTCCGGAGCGTATCCCTCGACAACCTTTCCGACGATGGAGAGAATCTTTCCCCCGAATACGTTAGGACGGTTCTTGATGAAGTTGAAGAGCCATACCTTGGTCATCTTTCCGTAGATGGTCTTGAGGTATTTTTCGGTGATAGGAATCCATTTCGGCTCGGCGGTAGTTCCGGAAGTCGTTGCGTAGAGAACAGGCTTTCCAGGGAAGAGAATGTCGCTCTCACCGTGTTTGTGCCTTTCAACATAAGGACGGAAGTCCTCGTAATCGTTCGGTTTCACATTTTTCTGCCACAGTGCGAAGAGTTCGTCATCAGTTTTCGCTGCGAGAATGTCGGCGAAGTGATGCTCCTTGCCATAGACAGTGTCCTTTGCGTACTCAAGTACCCCACGGAGCGTGTTCGCGCCGGTCTTGCGAGGGTTTTTGCTGGCCCTTTTGAGGCTGAGGTACTGGAGTCCTCCCGCTGTACCGAGGAGGAAATTAGCAACCAATTTGTTCTTTGTGCTCATAATTTTTAGAATTATTTTTCCGCCACACTCAGGCTCCGTGAGCTCTGACCCTCACTCGGGGGCCCTCAGCGGCAGATTGACATAATTATAACATAATTCGAGCCGCAAATATAAACATTTTATTTAAAAAGAGGCGAAATGCGAGCGGGCCCCCGCCTCACACTTCACCTCTTTCATTCTATGACTATGCCTTCAAGCTATTGCGCCCCGGAGAGCCGGCGCTGATGCCTTGCCTCGAGAATGCGGTGGCGGCGTTCCCTCAGGGCGTGAAGGCGGGAGGCGTAGTGGTTTCTCTCGCTCATATCCATTATGAACGCGGTGCAGGCATAGAAGGCGAACTGAGCGCAGAGGCCAAGAATCTGCGGGCGCACCATCGGCAGGGTGCAGGCTGCATTGTTGATGCAGTTGAAGCCCTGGATTGCGAAAGTGGACGGGAAAATCCACGAAACGGCCTTCCAGAGGGGCGACATCGCACTTTCCGGCCACACCGCTCCGCTCAGGAACAGGCAGATTGAGGACATAAAGAGCAGTTCCACGAACACCGTTTCCCTGTGACGGATGAAGCGGCTGAATGTGAAGCTGAATGCCACGCAGTCAATCACGAAGAAGAAAATCAGCGCGAGCATATCCAGCACCCGGCCCCTTTGCGGCAGGCCGAACATAGCCGGCACAACAAGCAGGGCGTAGGTCGCAATTCCGATGTAAATCAGCGCGTAGGCTGCGGCCCTTCCGATGAGGGAACCGTCGTGGGTGGCATTTCCCTCCCTCATCGAGCCGTTCATAACGCTCACTCCGTAGAACATCGTCTGCTGCACCACGAGAAGCAGGGCCGCGCTGAGGAAGAAAATCAGGAAGGAGTAGTTGGTGTTGAACGGAACGTTTTCCTCCGCCGGGATGGCCTCGACGAGCTGCGCGATGCTCTCGCCCGTCATTCCGAGCGAAGCGTAGCGCGTGGTCTCGATTGTGCGCATCTCGTCAATCATCACGTGGTTCACCGCCATCGTGAGGTTTTTGTAATAGAGGAAGCTTGCCATATCGGCGTAAGTGGAAACCGTCCCCTGCTCCATCTGCGCGAGACGGTCGCCGTAATCCTCCGGGAAAAGGACGATTCCGTGGACCTTCCTCTCCTCCATAAGTTTGCGGGCCTCCGCCATAGAGGCGCATTTGTAGGCGACGTCCACCTCCCTTGAGGCGTCGATTTTCTGAATGAACCTGCGGCTGTCAGAGCTCTGGCTCAGGTCCACCACCGCAACCGGCATCTCGTCCACCGTGCCCCGGTAATATATCAACCCGTAAACGACCGGATATATCAGGCCTCCGAGGAGGAAGATAATCAGCACGTAAGAGTCTGCAAATATTCTTTTAAGTTCCTTAAACATAAGTAATTATCTTATTTTATTCAGCCTCGTTACCGAGGGTAGTTGCCGTTGGTCCAGGCTCTTGACAGCCTTCCGCTGACGCAGAGAGGGCCGACTAGGAAAAGAAGCATATACACAAGGTACGGCCACCAGTCGCCGAGTCCCGTTCCGAAAATCGCCTCCTGAACGTAGGAGAGATAGTAGAATCGCAGCGGGAACAGCACCGAAATTCCCTGGATTGCCTTCGGCATGGCCTCAACCGGGAAAGTGAACCCGGAGAACGAGAAGCCGAGGATTGTGAAAAGGGCGGCGATGCTAAGGGCATAGCGCAGCGTCGGCAGAAGCCCCACAATCGTGACTGCAACGGCCTCGCAGGAGAAGATGAAAACCACCATCAGCAGAATCATATTCCAGATGCTTCCCGCAAGAGGGAACTTGCACAGCCCGAACATCAGGGCGTCGAGTCCGAGTCCGAGGAGAAGGTATATGAGCGTGTATGGGGTGAGCTTTCCAAGCAGCGCCGCGGCGAAAGAGCCTCCCGCCGTTTCCATCAGCTCGGAGGAAGTGCCGTAGCGGAGTTCGGAGCCCAGGGCGTAAATCAGCACGAAGACTATGCTCAGGCACAGCAGTCCCGGCAGGATTATGTTGTTGAGGTAGATGCTGTAGTTGGTCATCGGGTTGCCGATGTGGTGCTCGTCCACTACAATCGGCTGAATGAGGCCCATAATCTGCCCCTCTGAGTAGCCCTTGGCACGGAAAACCTCCCGCTGGACCGCGCCTCCCGTGAGAGTGACCATAGTGAGGACGTCCTTGTAGCTCAGCGCGCCGGCAATCATATAGAGCGAGTTCACATAGTAGGTGAATGTCGGACGACGGTTTGCATAGACGTCTGCGGCCATATTCTTCGGGATGACGCAAAGGGATGCGACCTTTCCGGTCTGCATCGCGTCCCGGGCGGAGGAAAAGTCGTCGAAGCGGATGACTTTTCCCAGCTGGGTCGCGTCCATCTGGCTGCAGAAGTTTCGCGAAAGTGACGAGTTGTCCATATCTACAACTCCGATCGGCAGGTCTTCAGGGAGTCCGGATTTGAAGAATGTCAGGTAGAAAAGGCAGCAGACCGCCATCATCCCCACCGATCCGAGTAAGTAGACAGGCTTGCGGCGGATTATCGCGAATTCCCGCCGCACGACTTTAAAGAAATTGTTCATAATTGTTTATTCAAGCGGAGAATGCAACCGGCCGCTCTTTATTTATTCACAATTGCTGTCATACCAGGCCTAAGGCCATCCACTTTTGTGACAGGCACGGCACGAACCTCAAAGGTCTTCGCATCGTAGCTGTCGGTCTCCTTGGTTGCCCTCCAGGTTGCGTATGACTCCCTTGCGGCGATGTAGGTGACCCTTGCCTCAACGGTAGCTCCGTCAAGAGCCGGGATGCTCAGCGAGAGGCTGTCGCCGATTTTCATTGAATGGAGACGGTCCTCGCGGATGTTGAATGTGAACCACATATCGGAAAGGTCAGTGACGGTCATAATCGGGGAACCCGTGCCCACGAGCTCGCCCACGTGAGGGTAGCGGGCTGAGATGACTCCGTCGACCGGAGAGGTGAGCTTGAGCTCGGAGAGATAGGATTTAACCTCCATAACGGCTCCGTTGGCCCTGTCCACAAGGGCGATTGCAGCGGCCTTGTCCTCTGCGCGTGCGCCCTTAACGGCCATATTGTACTGGGATTTTGCGGCCTCAGCGGTTGCCACTGCGGCATTGTACTGGGCGGTTGCCTCATCGAACTTCTGGTCGCTGATTACATTCTGCTCGTGAAGGCGGGTTGCCCTGTCGAGGGTTTTCTTCGCTATGTCCTTGCCCACGAGAGCCTTCTGCCAGATTTCGTATGCTCCGGCTATTTCTTCCTTGCGGGCACCGGTGTTGGCCTTGTTGCGCTGAGCGGCTGCAGCCTCGTAGGCGGCGTTGGCCTGTGCGAGTTTTGCCCTCACCTCAGGCGAGTCGATAAGAACGAGGGTGTCTCCCTTGTGCACCAGGTCGCCTTCTGAGGCGTAGAAGGCCTCGATTCTTCCCGGGACCTTGCCAGAGATGCGATATTCGGCAGCCTCGGCCTCACCCTGAATGACGGCTTCCTTAGGCTTTGAGAACACGATTCCAAGCGCAGCGACTGCTGCAATGAGCGCAACCAGCACGATGATTCCAAGAAGGAGGTTGCCTTTTTTCTGAGTCTTTTCCATTGTATATTTTCTTTTATTTTTATTCAAACTATTTCAATATTTTCAATTTCCCATATTGTGTGGGTGGGGGTAATGGTTACCGACCTTCGGCATTGGCGAGCTTGACAGCACACATCTGCAGCTCCACGCCGGTCTCGATGAACTCGGAGTGGGCCTGAAGCCAGGCGGTCTGCGCCTGCAGGAGCACATTCGAAGCGACCATACCCTCGTTCCATCCTGCCGTTGCGACCCTGAGGTTCTCCTCGGCGTTGTCGAGATTGCTCTGCGCCATCGCGAGTTTCTCCTCGGCCTCGCGCGACTGCTGGCGGAGCTGGGCGACCTGAAGCGAAATCATCTCCTTCGCGTCATCCAGCCTGTACTGGGTCAGCGCAGCCTCTGCCTTCGCCTTCTTGGTCTTCTGGATGGCCTCGGTGCCGTGGAAGATAGGAATTGAAACCACAACGCCGGCGGAGAAGAAGCCTCCGAACTTGTTCTGGAAGCCGTTGAAAACGCTCGGGTTGGTTACTGCGTAATTTGCGGTCAGGGCAATCGTAGGAAGTCCGTCAGCGCGCACAACCGCTACTTTCTTGTCATAAATCTTCTTGGCATAGTCGAGGCTCTGAATCTCCGGACGGGCGGCATAAATCTCCTCGTCGCTCATCTCGGGCACAGCCTCAGGCACCGGAATCGCGTCCAGGGACTCGTCAGCAAGGGTGATTTTGCTGTCAAGCGGCAGTCCGCACTCCTTGCAGAGCAGCATCTTTGAGAGGGCGAGTCCGTTGGTGGCCTTGGTGAGAAGCATCTCCGCCTCGTTGGTTTTCACCTTGATTGTGAGGGCGTCGGACGGGGTGGCGAATCCTTCAGCAACAAGCGCATCCACATCGTTTCCCATCTGGCGGAGAAGGTCGGCATAGTTCTCGGCGAGGTTCTTTTTCGCCGCAATGGAGACAATCTGCCAGTAGGCCTGCTCAACGCTGACCATCAGCGCGCTCTCGGCCTGGTTGTACTGCGACTGTGCCAGCTTCTCGGCATAGACGGCCATCTGGTTGGAGGCGATAATTTTTCCGCCCACGAAGACAGGCTGCTGAACGGAAACGACCGCTGCCGTTACATTGTGCATATTCAGAGTCAGGGCTGAACTTACCTGCTCGCCGATTGCGTTGATAGGGGTCGCGATGTCAAGGCTTCCGAGCGCGCCGATCATCTTCTGGAAGGCGGCGTCGGTCATATACTTTTTCAGCACGTCCGGGTCTGAGAGAAGGGTTGCGACCTGGTTTGTCACATCGCCCTGAAGTTTCGTTCCCGCGCTCTGAAGCTCCTGCGAAGTCTCGTCACTGATGAGCTTGAGGTCACGGTTGCAGTACATATAGGTGCCTGAAGCCGTGATTTTCGGGAAATAGTTCGCGATGGCGATGTTCTTGTCGTACTCGGCGACTTTCACTTTCTGCTGCGCGGTCTTCAGTTCGTTGCTGTTCTGCACCGCCAGCTGTTTGCACTCGTCGAGTGTGAGCACCCTGCCCTCCTCCTGCGCTGCGGCAGGCGAAGCGAATGCGCCGCACAATGCGGCAAGCGCGATAATCAAATCTGCTTTTTTCATCTTTTTATGTTATCTGTTTATTGTTTCTACTAATAATCGGCGGGAGCTGCGAGGAAGCGCCGCGCCGCTCTCCCTCCCGTGCAAAAGGGGGAAGCGCGGAGTCGCCGCTCAAATTAGTTGCCACACAATGCGATAAATGGGTAACAAATGAGGGCGCAAAATATACATTTTGGCGTAAAAAGCGACTTTTTAAGAATTTATGCGTACTTTTGTAAATCCAAAATGAACCGCTTATGGAACAGAAATACATCGAACTTGGCATCCGGGAACTCAAAAACCTCTTCCCCTGCAGCAGCGTAAATGACAGTTTGGCAGACGACCTTTTCCTCGCCGAAATGCACTACGACTCCAAAATGGACGGCATAGAATACCCCTGCCGCTTCCACGGCTACCTCGCATTTTTCTGCCTGAAGGGGCATTTCGAGATAGAACTCAACCTGAAGAAATTCCCAATCGCGGAAGGCTCGATGTGCCTCTACACCCCGGGCAACATCGTGAGAGTCACGGGAATAGACCCGGAGGAGAAGGAGGCGGTGAATTTCGTCGTGGTCGCCATTTCGGAGGACCTTATGACAAGCACCCGCTTCGATTTCAGCAAACTCTACAACGAGAGCCTCCGTCTTCTGGAGACCCCGTGCATAGTGATAAACGACAGGGAAAGGGAGCTGTGCAGGCAGTATTTCGAGTTGGCGAAAGAGGTTTCAGCCCTTCCTCTCCCGAACACAAGGGACTCGGTCGCCTCGCTGTTTTCATCCATTTTCTACCTTATGGGCGCCCTGTGGACTGACAGGCTGTCAATGGCAAAAAAGACCGGGGACGGCAGTTCCACCCGCTCGAGAATAGTTCTGGAGGATTTCCTCGCCCTTGTAAGGGACTATCACATAAAGGAAAGGAGCCTGGGGTTCTACGCCGACAAGCTCTACCTCACCCCGAAATATCTCTCGAAGCTGATAAAGTCCATAAGCGGGAAGTCCGCCCACGAATGGATTGACTCGTTTGTGGTGCTGGAGGCGAAAAACCTGCTGAAGTACTCGGATATGAGCATCAAGTCCATAGTCTATGAGCTTAATTTCCCGAACCAGACCACATTCTACCGGTTCTTCAAGGCCCAGACCGGGATGACCCCATCCGAATACAGGAAAGGGGCTGAATAGGGGCGGTCTGCCGCGTTGTTCTCCTAGGGCAAATCCTCACAACCGAAAGGTTGCTGCGGTTTGCCCGTCGTCGAGAGCCTTGCATCCCATCCCCTATTCAGCCCCTTTCCCCTCCCCGCAAGGGCTGAATAATTCGTTCGGTCATTTGGCCAAGTTTCGTTTGGCCAAATCAATGCCGTTTCAATGTACCAGCATCGGAATATGAGAAACTAAAAAAAGGCTGCGACGATTTTGTCGCAGCCTTCCTTATGCACGAGCTATCGCTGATGAACTTTCACCGAAGCGAGATTTCCTAAAGATGTGAATCTCACTATCCATTCGCGAGGTCAGTCCGTCCGCCATCCTTTTTGCACGAGACAAATGCTCCAAGCAGAAAAATAGCCCTCTTATCTCAAAATCATAGTTCGAGGCTTAGGGGTAAAAAGTGACACTCGCAGAGAGAAAATTGCAGCCGATTTAGTCCAAAAGCGTTTTATTCAAAAAACATTTTTACATAATTTGTGTTTTTTACAGAAAACACTTTATCTTTGCATCGGAGATTTAGGGGTCCCGCCAATATGACGGGACAGACTATTAAATGGATGCGATATGGAACGCTTATTTCAACGGCACGATGAATATCTGGGAGTGACCCCGACGAACTATGTCCGCGATTTTATGAACACTGTGAATTGGGACAGCAGGTTGCTTTGCATTCGCGGTCCCAAGGGCGTCGGAAAATCAACGCTCATCCGCCAGAGGATTAAGCTCAACTTCGCCCCAGGAGACCGCCACGTCCTCTATTGCTCCGCCGATTCAGGGTATTTCTCAAATCACTCCCTCCTTGACACCGCCGAGGATTTCTCGCGGCGCGGAGGAACGCATCTATTTATAGATGAGATACATAGATACGAGAAATGGAGTCTGGAAATCAAAGAGCTCTACGACCTGTTCCCGGGCCTTCACATCGTCTTGAGCGGGAGTTCGCTTCTCGCTCTCAAAAGCGGTATGGCCGACCTTTCCCGGCGAATGCTGATTTACGATATGCCTGGGCTTTCCTTCCGGGAATACCTCCGGATAGCAAAAGGAGTGGACTGTGCGCGGGTTTCGCTGGAGGGACTGCTTGAGAATCCTACGGAAATTTGCCTTGACATACGTCGGAAGTGCCGCCCGCTGGAACATTTTGAGGAATATCTCCGGAAAGGATATTATCCATTCTATTTTGAAGATGCCGTGGCGTATTCTCCGAGAGTGGAAAACGTCGTGAATTACACCATAGACAACGAACTGACATCACAGTGCGGAGTGGATGTCTCCAACACGCGAAAAATCAAGGCGCTTATGCAGGTCCTTTCGGGAATGGTCCCGTTTGAGGTGGACACGGCAAAGATGTCGCGCAATCTCGGGCTCCAGAGGCTCACTCTCCTGCAGTATCTGAAACACCTCGAGGATGCGAAACTTATCCGGCGTCTGTTCTCTAACCTTCTGACGACAAGCGACTTGCAGAAACCGGACAAGATTCTGCTTGACAACTCGAACCTGCTCTATGCCCTGTGTCCCCAAAATCCCGAGACAGGCACGGTGAGGGAAACATTTTTCTGCAACGCTCTCGCTTCGGCCGGACACAAAATAGAATATGGAGGGATGAAAAATGCCGATTTCAAGATTGACGGACGCTACACCATTGAGGTCGGTGGCAAGGACAAAGGCTATTCCCAGATTGGCGATCAGGAAAACGGCTACATAGCGGCCGACGGCATAGATTCGGCCATCTTTCACAAAATCCCGCTCTGGGCCTTCGGATTTCTGTACTGAATTCCCGGACTTTATGGCATAGAAAACGGGCTGCGACTGAATACATCGCAGCCCTTTTTTATACGATATCAATCTCGCTGCAGGACAATCAATTCACCAAAATAACTAAACTCGAAAAACTCCAGCATCCATTCTCTGGATTGTTCCGATGGGGTGACACTAACCTCCATTTTTGAATCAGACAACGATTTCGTCGTGACATTCAGAGAATCGATTCCGCTACTTTTTCCACGGACTAATTTCATTGCCCGGACATACACCCAGTCTACCGGTTGACTATATGACACTGTCACCGTTCCGCCTTCAGGCCCGAAATACAGGACTTTCGGAGTAAAGCGGACCTGTGTTCTTTCGCCATCAAGCATTTCCTCCTCAGCACGATTGCAAGAAAACGTAAAGGTGTCACACAAGAATACCAGCAGGATGAAGCCGATAAGGCCAAAAATTGTTTTCCGTTTCATACTATTGTGGTTATTAGTTCATAATTGGGAACTTAGCCCCGAAATTGTTATTATCCGGCCTCAAAGTTAAATATTTATTGACGAGGAAAACAAGATTCCGACAAAAATAAAGTGTCACTGGGGATAATTATCTATTGGACAATGATTTACCATCGACAACTGGCTGGCTTAGCCAACAAGGTAAAATCCCGCAAAATTAGGTAAAGAACTAACAGTCAATCCATTATCCCAAAATCAAAGTTCGAGGCTTATGGACAAAAAGTGACACTCGCAGAGAAGTTTTGGAGAAGAAAATTTAGTTTTTCAACAATTCTTTCAGCACTGTCGAGATTTCACGGTTGTCGTTTGCAAGACCGAGTTTCTTGCGCATTGCATAAATCCTGTTTCTGTAGGTGCTGTTCGGGATGTTCATATATGTGGAGAGTTCTTTCCCCGTGAAGCCGAGCGAGATGAGGCAGCATATCGAAATTTCATTGCGGCTCAGACCCTTTTGCTGGAGATAACTGATGAATTCAATGTGGGAGAGCATAAACATTTCCCTCGTCGAGGACAGAAAATGCTCCCTGTCGCCCATCAGCGAGCGAAGATGCTCGATAGCTTCTGAATTATAGCCGGAGATTACGCTTTTCACACAATCGCTCAGCACTTCCAGACGTTCATCGATCGCATTGATGGTTTCCTCCGACATAGACTTGTCCCTGTCTTCCTTTATAGCGGAAAGATTGGCCAGCTCCGCCCTTGCACTCTCAAGCATTTTCAGCGTTTCGGCCTTCTCTGCTTCGGCAGCCCTGTGCTCAGCCGTGCGCCTGCGAAGCCGTCGCGACACAAGAATGAGCAGAATCGACAACAGCATTACAGCTATCACCGAGGTCAGAATCGTTATCAGCATTGAATAGCGATGTTTCTGAGCGGACATCTCCGCCTGCAGATTCGACTGGACAGTCTTGATGTCAGACTGAAAAACCTGCATATCCCGTTCATCCTCTGCAACGGAGTATTTTCGGTTGAATTCATATGCAGAGCGGTAATCTCCTGTTTCGGCGTAAAGTCCGGACAAAAAAGAATAGTACGCCGGCAAATCCGACGGCTCAATATCCTCGGCCGAAACCTGTTCCAGGAAAGTCAGCGCTGTTTCTGCCTCGCCAAGATGCGCATAGCCCTCGATTATAGCCTTCCAGTTGAGGAGGCTGTCGGGAAAGTTCCCCATATAGTCCGTCAGCTGTTTCAGAGAAAGAGTCCCGTCATTTGCCGCCAACTGTATTCTGCTTGCAAAATAGGAGCTCTTCTGCGGCTCATCGGCGCAATCCAGCACTCCGCATAGCGCATCATCGTAATATACCGCCCTTTTGTACTCCTCCTGAACGATGCAGCAGTTCAGCGCGCTTTCAAGTTCATCTATGTAGCGGGATGTGTCGGCAGCCGCGAGGAAGGCCCTCGAAGCCCTGTCAAAACTTTCGAGTGACTTCTTCTGGTCGAAAACGAAGGCGTAGATTATACCCAATTTGTTGTATAGCAACCCCACGGCCGTCTTGTCAGAGGCTTTATCGGCATAGCGCCCGGCCCTGGTGAACCATTCCATCGCTTCGTCGTAGTCTCCTGAATAATAGGGAATCAGCCCCCGATAGTAACAGGTTTTTAGTTTGTCATCCGCCGAGCCGTGACGGGCATAGTATTTCACTGCCGGAGAAATTATGCTGTCGGAAAGCACATCAACATAGTTCTTGTCCAGCGCCATAGATTTCAGCAGAGCGTATTTGGCCCGAGCCTCGAAAGACTTCAGTCTCACCGAAGGGATGGAATCCAGCGCCGAGAGCGCCTGAGCGGGAGAATCATCAATATATGTTTCAATCTCCATCAATTCCACTGGCACTCCCCTTCCGCACGAAGAGACAAAAAGCCCCGACAGCATCGCCGGAACCAGTACATATACCAGAAGTTTACGAACTCTCCACTCCATAAAAAAGAAACCGGACAGCGGTTCTTGTCATACCCGCCATCCGGCCTCAAAGTTAAACATTTTTGAGTAAATCGGATAATGAAGCTCTTTAAACTCTGATTATTTGCCTCCTCCCTTATGCCCGAGCTATCGCTGATGAACTTTCACCGAAGCGAGATTTCCTAAAGATGTGAATCTCACTATCCATTCGCGAGGTTCAGATGAGGCCGTGACATTAAATTCATAGTCTGTATATGATGTCATCTTCACCATTAGATTCTCAACATCGTCCTGGGCATTCTCCACGCCATTGATTATGCGATGTGCCGCCACCTCCGGCCACATATATTTATTCTTTGTGCTGGCCGTCCGGGAACCTCCTTCGAGGCCAAAATACAGCTCGCGAGGCGAGAAGAATACTTCAGTCCGTCCGCCCTCCTTTTTGCACGAGACAACTGCTCCAAGCAACAAAATTGCAGCCATTACAATTACAGTAAACCTTTTCATACTAGTGTGGTTATTAGTTCATAATTGGGAACTTAGCCCCGAAATTGTTATTATCCGGCCTCAAAGTTAAATATTTATTGACGAGGAAAACAAGATTCCGACAAAAATAAAGTGTCACTGGGGATAATTATCTATTGGACAATGATTTACCATCGACAACTGGCTGGCTTAGCCAACAAGGTAAAATCCCGCAAAATTAGGTAAAGAATTAACTATCAATCTCTTATCCCAAAATCAGGATTCCAGGTTTATGGGCAAAAAGTGACACTCGCAGAAACAATAAATTTCAGAATCAAGTGTGCGGAGGCCTTATACAAAAAAGCTGTTAGGCAAGAATAACCTATCATATAATAAATAAAATATCGTATATTTGCAGACATTATAATTGGTTGGGTATATGGGTAAAAACACTATGGGCACTGTGCTGCCACGGAAACTGGAGCAGAAGATGAAGGTAGTGGGGGAACAGATCAAACTGGCACGGTTGCGGCGAAACCTCAGCATCGCGCAGGTTGCAGAAAGAGCGACCTGTTCTCCGCTGACCGTTTCAAGGATAGAAAAAGGTGCGCCGACAGTTGCTATCGGCATCTATCTGAGAGTGCTTTACGCCCTGCAACTTGACGATGACATCCTCGCCCTTGCGCAGAAAGACGAGATGGGGCACGCCCTGCAGGATATTGCGCTTCTCAAAAACAGAGAAAGAGCTTCCAAGAAGGTCTAGCGAAGCGGAAAATTCAGACAAGACGGCCTCAATCTATATTAACCAAACTCGATATGGAAACTCTACTTGTATTTGCAGATTTTGATTTCATCGACTCTCCCGCCCTCATTGGGGAACTTGGCTACGAATCGCTCCGCGGCTCCGACTCATATTCGTTTCGATTCGACGAGTCGTGGCTCCGCGCTCACGCAGACCTGCAGTTGAGCGCGGACCTCAACAACTACCCGGGATGGCAATACACCCGTCCTGACAGAGACATTTTCGGATGCTTCAGCGATGCCCTTCCCGTCAGACGGGACGCTTCCGGAAAAGAAATGGATCCAACAGCTGGTGCATCCGGGGACATCGCTCGGAGGAGCAAGACCGAAGGCAGGAGTAAGAGATGAAAACGGAAGACTCCACATCGCGAAATTCCCGTCAAGAAAAGACGACTACGATGTCGGACTGTGGGAGCATCACAGTCATCTCCTTGCAAAGGAAGCCGGAATTTCAGCAGCTCAGACGAGAATCCTGCCCTCAAACGGGGATTACCACATTCTCCTCTCAAAACGGTTCGATCGCAGCGACAATGGATGCAGAACTCACTTCGCTTCGGCTATGACGCTTCTCGGGCTCTCGGACGGGTGCGACGCCCTCAGCGGAAACGGTTATCTCGACATCGTGGACTTTATCCTTCAGGGATGCTGCAACGTCAAGGAGAATCTGATGGAACTTTTCCGCAGGGTCGCATTCAACATTGCAATAGGCAACACCGACGACCACTTCCGCAACCACGGCTTTCTCCTCACCTCGCAAGGATGGACCCTCGCGCCCGCATACGACCTCAACCCCACGCTCAACAGTCACCAGAGCCTGCTGATTAATTCGACGACCAACGAAAGGAGCCTCAAAATTCTCGAAGACTCGGCAAAGGAATATATGCTCTCCCCCAGTGAGGCGGATGCCATCATAAAAGAGGTGACTGGTGCAGTCAAAGGCTGGAAATCACTTGCCACCAGATTGAACATCCAGAAAAGGGAAATCGAAATGTTTGAGCCGACCTACAATTTATGCCTGTAGGCAACAAATAAAGGCTGCGACGGAATGCGTCGCAGCCTTTTCACCTAATTTCATATGTTTTAAAATCTGTAGCCAATGCCGAAATTTCCGCCGAGATAGTCAGTTCCCGCGCCGATTTCCGCAAAGCCGAAGAACTTGCTGCCGAACGAGACTCCGAGCGGCACAATCTGCACAGCCGGACACATCTCAATCAGATAGACGCCTGCCGAAAGGGCGGCATATAACCTGACTTTCTCACGAGTGAAGAAGGTGAAACGCGGCATTACTGAGAAATAGCCAAGACACACAACAACGAAGCTATGACGAACTTATTTCTTAGGATTGTCATAAGTTATCATTTTTAAGTACCACTTGTAATTCATTGTTATCCAGCCTCAAAGTTAAACATTTTGAGTAAATCAGATGATGATACTCTTCAAACTCTTTTATTTACCTCCTCCCTTATAACCTACACTAAACTGATATTCACGCAAATTGGAATCGCCATCGTGGCGATGGTCAGCGGTTCTGCAACTAAGATATAAAACCCTGGTGATCAAGAAATTCCCTTTCTCTCCCGAAAGAGACAGTTTTATAATATCATTGGCTTCCTGCTCAACTTTCTGGAGATCTTGAAGCGCTTCCTGGTATTTTTCAATCGCTTTCGAGTCAGTGATTCCATCCCCTAATCGCGGAGACACTTCAGTCCAAGTTCGTTCGGGATGCCTTTCAATGAAATCGGCTAAAAGGACATTTTCTATATAGTCACACACGGACGCCACCTTCGGGGATTCATCGGCAAATTCGCGATAAGATACATCCCCTCCTCTCAATCCCATAAAAAATGTCGCGTCATCTTTATGACAACCTGTGGCAAAAACGAGAAGTAATCCTAACAGGACAAAAAAACTTGATCTTTTCATCGTAACGTTCCTCATACATTAGTGTCCGGTAAAAATCCGGACGGTTTTATAAAGTTTAACAATTTAAAATAATGTCGGTTCGGTAGAACCATCAAGTTCATTGACAATATTGTCGTTAGGTAAAGCGAACA
>CAYNDY010000024.1:8332-17450 GCA_964396105.1 uncultured Muribaculaceae bacterium | reverse complement strand
TCCCTCGGGAGGAGGGCGTTGAGGGAGACTTTGGCGGAGTCGAACTGGGCGCGGAATTCTTCCCTGAGGGGTTCGGCGGGCGGGGACTGCATCTTCAGCGGGTTGATGGCGGAACCGTTTTTCCAGACGCGGAAATCAAGGTGCGGACCCGTGGAGCGGCCGGTGGAGCCCACGTAGCCGATTACCTGACCCTGCTGAACCCTGGCGCCGGCGCGGATGCCCTTGCCGTAACCGCTCAGGTGAAGGTAGGCCGTGGTGTAGACGCTGTTGTGGCGGATGCGGACCGTGTTGCCGCCGGCGCCCTCATACTTCGCCGAAAGGACAGTGCCGTCGCCGATGGACATAACCGGAGTGCCTTTCGGGGCCGCGTAATCCACTCCCGTGTGGGGCTGGACACGGCGCGTTACCGGGTGCTTTCTCGCGTAGGAGAACCCGGAGCTTATCCTTTTAAAATGCAGCGGCGCCTTCAGAAAGGCCTTTCGCATACTTTCGCCCTTGTCGTTCCAGTAGATGTTGCCGCCGTCGCCCTGATTGAACATATAGCAGGCGAGAGTGTCGGCGGAGCGGATGAACTGCGCCACCCTTATCGTGTCCACGGCGAGAGGCTCCCCTTCCACCGACTCGAGGTCATACACCACCCTGAAACGGTCTCCCTTCTGAAGACCGAAAAAGTCCACCGTCCACGCGTAAACATCTGAGAGCGAAAGGATTAGAAGCGGAGAGACCCCTGCCGCCTGCATATCGTTCCAGAGCGAGGAGTTGATGGTGACGTCGGCAAATTTCCGCTCGGTCACCACCTCCTTTTCCACATTCCACGCCCCGTAGGGAGGGAAGCAGCGGAAAACAACCGAGCCCACGCGATCCTTTTCATACACGAGGTAGCGAACCCCCAGGGAATCCGCACTGTAGGCGTAGCAGCGCTTGCCGCTTCGAAGGCTGCGGGCGGGAAAAACCGAGTCGGTCGCCTGGGTGAGGTCGTAAGCCTCGCGGTCGGTTAGGCCGAGGGAAGTGAAAAGGCCGGAAAGGGTCTGCCCGTCGCGAACCTTCAGCGTGTCCACCTGAAGAGTGTCCGTCGCAAAGCCGAGCGGCCACACTTTTTCCTCCGGGGCCTCCTCCCCTTCCGAGGCTCCCCCAGTTCTTTGTCCGCAGCCAAGAATTGCCCCCGCAAGAGCGCATAGAGCCGATATTCTAAATAGATATTTCATATTAACCGATTTTTTCCATCAGAGCAAGCTCCCCACATCGCAATGATTCCAAATCCCCGCCCTGAATATTTCAGTGGGCAAATATAGAATAAATCCGAAAAATTTGTGGAATATTTTGGAATAAAATGGAAGAAAGTGGAAAAACTTTTCTACCTTTGCGGAACGTAGCGTTAAGAGGTAACCGTCCCCGGCGGGGAAGGTCGCCCTAAAAAGGAAAAGGAAATTTATATGGTATCATTCATCGGACAATACGAAGCAAAAGTTGACGACAAGGGACGGCTTGTGTTCCCTGCCGGCTTCAAGGGTTTGCTCGAAGGGGACGATGAAGATCAACGGTTCGTCATCAAAAAGAACCTCTTTGAGGATTGCCTTGAGATGTACACCATTCAGGAATGGGGGCGTCAGACTGAGGAATTGAAGTCCAAACTCAATTTTCTCAAGAAGGAACACGCTGCGTTCTGGAGGAAGTATATGCGCGACTGCGCCCAGGTCTGCCTGGACGGGAAAGTCGGACGCTTTACTGTCCCGAAGAGTTTACTCGAGAGAATAGGTGTAACAAAGGAAGTTGTGTTCTCAGGCAATGACTACAAAATTGAAATCTGGGCGAAGGAACGGTTCACCGCGTCCGAGATTTCTGACGAAGAGTATCTCTCAATTGCCGAGGCACTGTCCAATCTTGGATAGGAGGCCCTTCGGATGACTCAAAACCCTGAAAATCAAAACCTTGTCTATCACCGTCCGGTGATGCTCTCCCAGTGTGTCGAGGCCCTCGTGCAGAATCCTGATGGGGTCTATGCCGATGCCACATTCGGAGGCGGAGGCCATTCCAGAGGCATACTCGCGGCGCTGGGCCCCCAGGGCAGGCTCATAGCCTTCGACCGCGACGCCGACGCCCTTGCGAACGCGCCGGAGGACTCCCGGTTCAAACTAATCAGAAACAATTTTCGGTTCATACACAATTTTATCCTCTACGAGGGTTATCCGGAGGGTATAGACGGTATAATGGCAGATCTCGGAGTTTCATCCCATCAATTTGACACAGCTGAGCGCGGTTTTTCCTTTCGCTACGACGCGCCGCTGGATATGAGGATGAACACCGAGGCTGCCTTGACCGCCTCCGACCTGGTCAACTCCCTGGACGAAAAGGACTTGGAGCGGATTCTGAGGCTCTATGGAGAGGTTTCCCAGAGCCGCAGGATGGCTTCCCTTATTGTCCGCACACGCACGCGCAAGGCCATAGGGACGACCACCGAACTTAACGAAGCCATCGCGCCGTGCCTTCCGAAATTCGCCGAGCACAAGGAACTCGCCCGGGTTTATCAGGCGCTCCGCATTGAGGTGAACCAGGAGATGAAGTCGCTGGAGAAGTTCCTCGGCGGCGCGGCGGAATCCCTCCGACCGGGAGGAAGGCTCGTTGTCATCACCTACCACTCCCTCGAGGACAGGATGGTGAAAAACTTCATCAAGGCCGGGAACATCGACGGAGAAGTGCGCAGGGACCTCTACGGGAGGAGCCACGCGCCGCTTGTGGCCGTGAACCGTAAGCCCATTCTGCCCGAGGAGGAGGAAATCGCCGCCAACACGAGGGCCCGCAGCGCAAAACTCAGGATTGCAGAGAAGGTGGAGAGCGAGGACACTCCTGAAAAGGATGGATGCGTTGACAAAAAGAAGAGTAACCGCTAAATCCGGAGGCAGGAATGAACATTTTAAAAAAGATAGGGAGCGGGGTTGTGGAGGCCTTCCTCACAATCGGACGCGGCGACATTCTTCTGAAGATTGGCGCCCACAGGTGGCTGAAAGAGATTGCCTTCGCCTTCGGGGTGGTGCTGCTGAGCATCCTGCTGAGCATCTGGTGCGACCAGACGCTTTCGCTCAGGGAGAAGAAACTGAAGGAGCTGGACGGGGAGAGAATCGTCTACTCCAGCAAATACAGGGAGATGGTCTCCCTCTACCGCTACACGACGGTGGAGGATATGCTCGAAAAGGCGGGGTCGAAGCTTGAGCCCCTTAGGGAGCCGGCCGTCAACATTGAATAAGAAATTGACACATAAGGTTTTATAAGGATATAAAAGCTCACAAAAGAGAATACAAGGTTAACCCGAGATGGCAAAAATGAACAACATACAGCAACAGGAACCGGTCAAGAAGAACTGCCCGGCAGCAAGATGGCTCGTCATTGCGACCATCCTTTTCCTGTTTGCCGGAGTGTTCATCGTCGGGAAAGTCGTCTACATCCGCTGGGTGTGGAAACCAGACCCGAGGTGCCTTGAGATGAACGACTTCAAGCTCCAGGCCCAGAAGCACATCACAAAGCCCCAGAGAGGCAACATCACCGACTGCCGCGGGCGCCTTCTTGCCATCACCATCCCGACCTACACCGTCGAGCTCGACTGCGGCGTCCGCAAGGACTACTACGCCAAAGAGACCGCAGTGAATAAGAAAACCGGAGAAAAGAAGGGTGTGGAGAATGAAAAGAAATGGAGAAACGACGCGAGGAAGTTCGCCGAGGGGCTGCCGGGAGTGCTGAAGGACGGCACAAAGGCATCCGAAGTGAAGAACGAGATATTCCGCCGCAGGGACGCCGCTCCCGGGAGCAAAGTCTCCAGGACGCTTAAAATCGCCGACAATGTGGACTACGCGACGCTCCAGGAGCTTAAGAAACTTCCGCTCGCCTGCGAAAAGCAGCACATCGGAGGCGTCATTGTGACAGCCAACTTCGGCCGCGAATACCCGTACGGAAAACTTGCGCGCAGCACCATCGGATATGTCCGCAACAACGACGAAGGCGCCCGTGCCCGCGGAGTGGAGGGCAGCTACAACTACGCCCTCTACGGCACAGAAGGGGTCGAGTGGAGGAAGAAAGTGGACAACGGAGCGTGGGTGAAGGACGAGGACAGCACCAACGTCGCCACCCGCAACGGAAGCGATGTGAGGCTTACGATAGACATTGACATTCAAGACATTGCGGACAGAGCAGTGCGGAAACACATTGAGGATGACGAGAACATCGAGGAAGCGTGTATGATTGTGATGGATGTGAAGACCGGAGCAGTGAAGGCGATGGTGAACCTGCACAAGGGTCCCGACGGAAAATTTGACGAAAGCCTCAACATTGCCCTCACAAAGGCCACCGAGCCGGGTTCCGTTTTCAAGACCGTAGGGCTTATGACCGAGCTGGAAGACGGCAAGGTGAGACTCGGGACAAGGATTCCTACCAATCACGGAAAGATTAAGAACTTCCCGGACGACAGGCACATCGTGGACTACGAGAGGAACAGGCACAAAACGAGCATCTCAGTTCTGGAAGGCCTCGAGATGTCGTCCAACTATGTTTTCACCCGCCTTGCGCTGGACAACTACAGCAGTAATCCCCAGGAGTTCATAAACCGCTACTACGACTACGGCTTCGGAACGAAATGGGACTTTGACATAAAGGGAATGGCACCTTCGACTGTTCCGGACCCTAAGAGCGCGGGATGGACGCTGACCGACCTCGGAAGCGTCGCCTACGGATATACCGCCCAGGTGACTCCGCTCCACACCCTCACCTTCTACAACGCCATCGCCAACAAGGGCAACCTTGTGAAACCATACATAGTCGCCCAGATTTCCGACCCCGAGACCGGAAAGGCCACCTATACGGCCAAGACAGAGTCCCTCAACAGGTCCATCTGCCGCCGCTCCACCGCCGACACCCTCGCCAGGGCGCTTCGCTGCGTAGTCACCGACGGAACGGGCAGCCGTCTCAAGGGGGCCAAGTGCGCAGTGGCCGGCAAGACCGGAACAGCGAGAATGAGGCTGGACAAAAGCGAATGGGAGAGCGCCAAGCACCCATACCAGAGCAAGGACGGTAAAAGGCGCAACCAGGGCTCGTTCGTGGGATTTTTCCCTGCCGAGGACCCGGTCTATTCGGCCATCGTGGTGGTTTACTCCAGCCTTTCCAGCGGCTCCTACTACGGAGGCACCCGCCCTGCGGAGGCCTTCAAGGAGGTGGTTGACGAGATTTACTCGCTTGACCCGAGGTGGAGGGAAACTGCCAAGGCGACAGGGAGTATGCCGGAGGTGAAAACCCGCGCGGTGGAGCCCGACAAGGCCACGACCTCCGCGAACGCTCCGTCCGTCATCGGACTCGGACTCAACGAGGCGCTGTACATAATCGAGAACAGCGGCTTCCAGTGCAAGTTCAGCGGAGTGGGCCACGTGGCAAGCCAGAGCCCCGCAGCGGGGGCGGCGCTAAAAAAAGGCGGAACTGTAACGATTGCTTTAAAATAAGATGCGGCTTCCGGAGGGAAGCCCAAGAAGAATACATTGAATATGAAGAAGTTAAAAGACATACTTTCCGAGGAATGCGGAGTCATTGAGGTCACAAGGGGCTTTTGCGCCTGCGCGCAGGAGGGCAACTCCACTGGGGCGCCCGAAGTGAACGCCGAGGCTCTTGAGAGAGAGGTCAGCGACATCTGCAGCGACTCCCGCAAGGCAGCGAGAGGGAGTATGTTCATAGCCGTCAGGGGCGCCGCTGTGGACGGCCACGCCTTTGTCGGCAAAGCCGTCACTCTCGGCGCGGGCGTAGTTGTCTGGGAAGACAGGCAGGCTCTTGAGAGTGCCCTGGAGGGCTGCGAGTGCCAGGATGTTGTTTTCGTAAGGGTCAAGAGCACCAAGCACGCCCTCGGATTCATCGCCTCCAACTACTTCGACCGTCCATCCACCCGCCTCAAACTTGTCGGCATCACCGGCACCAACGGCAAAACCACCACGGTGACCCTGCTCTACAGGATGTTCACCGCCCTCGGATACAGCTGCGGCCTGCTCTCCACGATTGCAAACTATGTCGCAGGGCGCCGCACCGAGACCACCAACACCACCTCCGACCCCATCACCATCAACCGCCTTCTCTCCGAGATGACCGAATGCGGCTGCGAGTACTGCTTTATGGAAGTCAGCTCCATCGGAATGGAACAGGAGAGGGTCGCAGGACTTGAGTTCCGCATCGGCATCTTCTCGAACCTCACGCACGACCATCTGGACTACCACAAGACCTTCGCCGAGTACCTCAGGTGCAAAAAGCTCTTTTTCGACGGCCTCGGAAAGAACGCCACAGCCATCATCAACATCGACGACCGCAACGGCGAGACTATGGTTCAGAACTGCAGGGCGCGCATCGTAAGGTATTCCCTCCGCTCCATCGCCGACCACACCTGCCGGATTATGGAGGAGGGCACCGACGGAATGTTGCTTAAAATCGACGGCACAGAGTGCTGGACCCCGCTCATAGGGCAGCACAACGCATATAATCTCCTCGCGATTTACTCAACGGCCATCGCCCTCGGGGCTTCAAAGGAAGAGGCTCTTGTGGCGCTGAGCACGCTCCAGTCGGCTCCTGGGAGGCTCGAAACCCTCCGCGGACCGAAAGGAATCACGGTCGTCGTTGACTACGCCCACACCCCTGACGCGCTTGAGAATGTGCTCAAAACCCTCAGGGACATCGACTGCGGCGGCCGCCTTGTATGCCTATTCGGCTGCGGCGGAGACAGGGACAAGACCAAAAGGCCGGAGATGGCCGCAGTGGCGCAGAAATACTCTGACCGCATCTTCGTCACCTCCGACAACAGCCGCACCGAGAAGACCTCCGACATAATCGCCGACATAAAAGCGGGCTTTGACACTGCCGGAAAGGCCAAAACCCTCTTTATCGAGGACAGGGAGCAGGCAATCCGCACCGCCGTTATGACCGCAGCCGAGGGGGACGTAATCCTTCTTGCCGGCAAGGGTCACGAGGACTACCAGATTATAGGAACTGAAAAAAGGCATTTCGACGAGAAGGAAATCGTGAGGGGGATATTCGCCGAGATGGAGGCTTAAAGTAGGATAAGGAATTGAGCCATAGCAAGATAGCTCATAAAGAAGAAAAAAGGAAACAATATGATATATCACATTTTCGAAGCACTCAAGGGGTTTGACATCCCGGGCCAGGGTCTTATGGACTCCATATCGTTCAGAGCCATAATGGCCTGCTTCACCTCGCTGCTGGTGGCTATAATTGCCGGAAAGCACATAATACGGTGGCTGCAGCGCAAGCAGATCGGCGAAGACATCCGCGACCTCGGGCTTGAGGGACAGATGCAGAAAAAAGGCACCCCGACGATGGGCGGAATCATCATCCTGGCGGCCCTCCTGAGCGGTGTGCTCCTCTGGTGCGACCTCACCAACTTCTTTGTGATTGTCCTCACGGTGAGCGCCCTCTGGTGCGCCGCGCTCGGCTTCTGGGACGACAGCATCAAGGTCTACAAGCACAACAAGGAAGGCCTCAGCGAGAAAAAGAAGCTCATCTTCCAGACCCTCCTCGGACTGGGAGTCGCAATCCTGGTGTGGCTTAGCGAAAGCGAGCTCGGAACCACGACCACCATCCCTTTTGTGAAGAACAATGAGTTTGATTATAAATGGCTTACGCCGTTCACAGGGGCCTGGGAATGGTACACGAAATGGGGTATATATATGATTATGATTACCCTGGTGATTGTGGCCTGCTCCAACGGAACCAACCTCAGCGACGGCATCGACGGCCTTGCGGGCGGAAGTTCAGCCATCGTGGGAGTGGTGCTCGGAATTATGGGCTACCTCGGCGGCAACATCCACAACGCAGAATACCTCAACATTATGTACATCCCGGGAAGCGGCGAGACCGCGGTCTTTATGTCCGCCTTCGTGGGGGCGCTCATCGGCTTCCTCTGGTACAACGCCTACCCTGCCCAGGTCTTTATGGGCGACACGGGCAGCCTGATGATAGGAGGCGTTATAGGAGTCTGCGCGGTGCTCATCCGCAAGGAGCTCCTGCTTCCGGTTCTCTGCGGAATTTTCTTCGTCGAGAGCCTCTCGGTGCTGATGCAGAGGGCCTATTTCAAGTACACCAAGAGAAAATACGGAGCCGGACGCCGCATCTTCAAGATGACTCCGCTCCACCACCACTTCCAGAAGGAAGGCATCCCGGCCATCATCTCCTCCCCTGCCAAGGCGCAGCACGAGGTGAAAATCACGACGCGGTTCTGGATTGTGGGAATTATGCTGGCGGTAATCACCATCGCCTTCCTCAAGGTGAGGTAAACGGCACGCACGAAAGCACAGCTGAATTTGCAAATTTTGAATGTCAAGTCATTAAGACTTAGATAGATACAAGGATAAATTAAAAAATTGGAAATTTACGATATGGCACGCATTGTTGTATTAGGCGGTGGCGAAAGCGGAGTCGGCTCCGCAGTCCTCGCGAAAGTAAAAGGCTTTGACGTCTTCCTCTCAGACAAGGGAAAAATTGACGAGAAATATGTGGAGATGCTCAAAAAATGGGACATCCCGTTTGAGCAGGGCCAGCACACGGAGAGTCTTATCCTCAGCGCTGACGAAGTTGTGAAGAGCCCGGGCATCCCGACCTCCGCGCCGATGATTCAGAAACTCATCGCGCAGGGAACCCACATAATCTCCGAAATCGAGTTTGCAGGCCGCTACGACACAGCCCGCAAAATCTGCATCACCGGAAGCAACGGCAAGACCACCACGACTTCGCTCATCTACTACCTTCTGAAGCAGGCGGGGCTGAACGTGGGCCTGGGCGGCAACATCGGCAAGAGCTACGCCCTTCAGGTCGCCACCGAGCACTACGACATCTATGTCCTGGAACTCAGCAGCTTCCAGCTCGACAACGTCTATGATTTCAAGGCGGACATCGCCATCATCACCAACATAACTCCCGACCACCTGGACCGCTACGACCACGAGATGGAGAACTATGTGAAGGCGAAATTCCGCATCACCCGCAATATGAACCCGGAGGACTGCTTCATCTTCTGCTCCGACGACGAAATCACCGTCAACCACCTCAACAAAATCGTGGTGAAGGCAAAGCAGCTTCCGTTCACCCAGAA
>CAYNDY010000024.1:2980-8232 GCA_964396105.1 uncultured Muribaculaceae bacterium | reverse complement strand
GTGGACTCGGCGTGGTACGCTCTCGAGTGCCAGACCAGGCCGGTCGTCTGGATTGTGGGCGGCACCGACAAGGGCAACGACTACGCGAGCCTCGTTCCGCTCGCAAGGGAGAAGGTGAAGGCGATGATCTGTATGGGTGTGGACAACGCGAAGTTCCACGCAAGCTTCGAGGGCGTTGTGCCCCAGATTCACGACGTTCTGAGCGCGCACGATGCCGTGCAGCTTGCGAGCCGCCTTGCCAAGAGCGGAGACGTTGTTCTCCTCTCCCCTTGCTGCGCATCCTTCGACCTTTTCAAGAACTACGAGGACCGCGGCCGCCAGTTCAAGGACGAAGTCCGCAAACTGTAAGGGGTTTGTGCGAGAGAAAAAGTGCGTGGGATTTTGAGGGAGTGATTAATGAGATAAGGTTAATATTTGCAAAGGGTTAGTTAGCAGATGGCAGTTAAAAACATAACGAAGGGTGACAAGGTCGTCTGGATGATAGTCCTCATCCTGACGATGATTTCGCTGGTGGCAATCTCCGGATCCACCTCCCAGCTCCTGGGCACCGAGGCCTCCTCGCGCGCGCAGCTGCTGTGGAAACACGCGGGGATTTGCGCCGCAGGGTACATCCTTATCCTCATCTGCTTCCTCATCCCGAAAAAATGGTTCGAGACGCTCTCCAAATGCGGATTTCCCCTCTCCTTCCTTCTGCTTGGAATCCTGCTGACGGGAGTCAAACTGGGGAAGAACTTCAGTGTCGAGGATATTAACGGTGCCGTGCGAAGCATCAAAATCTTCGGATTCCAGCTCCATGTCTTCGAAATCGTGAAAGTGGCGATGGTTATGTACCTCGCCTGGGCAAGCAAAGCCTGGTACAACGACTCCTTCCGCCTCTCCAAAAAGATTGCCTCCTTCACGGTGAAAGTCAAGGATAAAGAGGGGCAGGTGCGTGAAACCGAGCCATTTGCTTGGGTCGGAAAACGGTTCTGGGAGTTCTTCTTCTACATCATCGTGCCGGTCGGAAGCGTCGTTGCGATGATTATCCCGAAAGGAAGCTCCTCCAGCGCAATGTTCATCGGAGTGGTGATGCTCGCGACCCTTGCCGTGGGCGGGGTGAAACTGAAGCACATCTTCGCCATTATGCTCCTCGGCCTCTCGATTGTGGGCGGAGCGTTCGGACTGTATAAAGTTTCCGACGGAAAACTCTGCCACAGGGTCGGCACCGCAATCAGCCGAATGGGAGAGAAGCCCACGATGGACGACCTTTTCAAGGCCAGGGACACCTACGGCAAGGACTCACCCCAGTACAAAAAGATACTCCAGAAACTCCAGCAGCCCTACGCCGCCCAGATTGCCATCCACGAGGGCGGACTGCTGAAAAGAGGATTCGGGGGAAGCACCCAGAAATATGTGGTGCCGGTTATGTACGGCGACTTTATGTACAGCTTCATCCTCGAGGAAACGGGCTTTCTGGGAGGCGTTGCCATCATTATACTCTACCTCAGCCTTGTGGCCAGGGGGATGATAATCGTCAAGAACTGCGACGACCTCTTTGACCAGGCTGCCGTCGCCGGGCTCATCCTACTTATTGTGGGACAGGCGTTTATGCACATATTCATAAACCTCGGAATAGGCCCGCTGTCGGGACAGACCCTGCCGCTGATAAGCCACGGAAGCACAGCGTTCCTCTGTTTCAGCATCGCCTTCGGAATCATCCTCTCCATCAGCAGCAACTGCTGGAGAGAGAGGGAGGCCGAGGAAAGGGAGGCCGACATCGAGCACAACCGAATAAGCCCGGAGGATATTTCAACCGACACAGGCGACTTTTAGAGGATATTCAGGGCTATACGCCCATATAAGAACAGGAGATATAAGTTTCATATACACAAAGGGTTAAGGATATGAACGAATATAGAAAATTAAGAGTTTTGATTAGCGGGGGCGGCACCGGCGGACACATATTCCCGGCGCTTTCAATCGCAGGCAAACTCAGGGAACTAAACCCCCAGACCGAGATACTTTTTGTCGGCGCGGAGGGGAGGATGGAGATGACAAAAGTGCCTGAAGCGGGCTACAAGATTGTGGCTTTGCCGATTGCGGGGCTTCAGAGAAAACTCAGCGCGGCTAACCTTGCGCTGCCATATAAAGTGCTCAAGAGCGTTATGATGGCAAAGCAGATCATCAAGGATTTCAAGCCGGACATCGCAGTGGGCGTGGGCGGATATGCCAGCGCACCGCTTCTCTGGGCGGCCCAGCGGATGGGAGTGCCGACGCTCATCCAGGAGCAGAACGGCTTTGCGGGCCTCACGAACAAAATCCTCGGCAAGAACGCACGCAAAATCTGCGTCGCCTACGAGGGAATGGACCGCTTCTTCCCGGGGGACAGGATTGTCCTTACCGGCAACCCTATCCGAAGCAGCATCCGTCCCGCAACGCCCGCCCAGAGGTCCGAGGGCCTCGGGTTCTATCACCTCCGGAGCGACTGCCGCCAGCTTCTCATCATCGGCGGAAGCCTTGGCAGCGGCACGCTGAACCGCTCCGTGATGGGCTGGATTGAAGCTGGATGCCCTGGCGGAGAAAACGTCGAGGTGCTCTGGCAGTGCGGAAAATACTACAAGAAGGGCGTGGACGAGTTTATGGCGCGGGCCAAGGCCGAGGGACTCGGAGGAGAGACTCTCGCGAGGGTTCACTGCCTCGATTTCATCGGAAGGATGGACCTTGCATACGCCGTGGCGGACGTCGTTGTGTCGCGCTCGGGGGCAAGTTCCGTGTCGGAGCTCTGCGCAGAGGGCAAAGCCGTGATTTTCGTTCCGAGCCCGAATGTCGCCGAAGACCACCAGACCCACAACGCAATGGCGCTGGTTTCGCGCGGAGCGGGGCTGCTCGTGCGGGACGCCGAGGCGCCGGAGAAACTTATGAGCGAGGCCTGCGCGCTTCTTGGAGACCCCGAGAAGATTAAGGAGATGGAGGCGAACGCCCTCAAACTCGCATTACCTGACGCAGCAAAAACCATCGCAGACGAAATCTATAAAGTGCTGGAGAAATAGCGCCGGGAAGCAGAAAAAAGGATATAGCCCCAAAAGGGAATAAAAGATTATATATCAATAAGATATGGACTATAAATACACATACTTCATCGGAATCGGCGGCATCGGGATGTCCGCAATCGCCCGCTACTGCCTCCGCAAGGGCTGCACAGTGAGCGGCTACGACAAAACCCCGTCCGACCTCACGCGGGAACTTGAAGCGGAGGGCATCAGCGTGCATTACGAGGACCGCCCTGACCTTCTCCCGGAGGACAAGGCGAACACCCTCGTTGTCTACACCCCGGCAATCCCAGCGGACCTCGGAGAACTTGTCCGCGCGCAGCAAGAGGGCTATACGCTCCTGAAGCGTTCCAGGACCCTCGGCGAGATAGCCAAAGGGCAACGCTGCCTCGCGGTTTCCGGCACCCACGGAAAAACCACCACCAGCACCCTTCTCGCCCACATTTTCACCGAGAGCGGAGTGGGTTGCTCGGCCTTTCTCGGAGGCATTTCCAAGAACTACGACACCAACCTTCTCGTAAGCGAGAACAAGACCATAGTTGCCGAGGCGGACGAATTTGACCGCTCCTTCCTCCAGCTGTTCCCGGAAATTGCTGTAATCACCGCGATGGACGCCGACCACCTGGACATCTACGGCGACCTTGCCCACGTCCACGAGGCCTTCCAGGCATTCGCAGGGCAGGTCAGCGGCACGGTAATCACAAAACTGGGCCTTGACA
This sequence comes from uncultured Muribaculaceae bacterium, assembly GCA_964396105.1. Taxonomy (GTDB): domain Bacteria; phylum Bacteroidota; class Bacteroidia; order Bacteroidales; family UBA932; genus Cryptobacteroides. The sequence continues at coordinate 4,484 of CAYNDY010000024.1, read as the reverse complement.
TAACAGCGGAGCACACAAAAGCGCAGATCCTGCGTTATGCCTTCAACGACCCGCGCGCCGACTTCTACGCCGACAACCTCCGCAAAGACGAGTGCGGCTACTTCACCTTCGACCTCCATTCCCCGAAAGGGGTTATCAAGGACTGCCGCTGCGGAGTCCCCGGCTGGGTGAACGTCGAGAACTCGGTTGCCGCCGCGGCCATTGCCCTCACCTACGGCATCTCTCCGGAGGCCATACGCCACGCAATAGGCACATTCTCAGGGGTCAAGAGGCGTTTTGACATCCACTTCAACCGCCCGGGCTGCGCCTACATCGACGACTATGCCCACCACCCGAAGGAAATCAGCACCGCCATCAGCTCGATGCGCGACATATTCCCCGGAAGGAAGCTCACCGCAGTCTTCCAGCCGCACCTCTACACCCGCACAAGGGATTTCGCGGCGGAATTTGCCGAGGCCCTCAGCGCCGTGGACAAGCTCATCCTGCTGGACATCTACCCAGCCCGCGAGGAGCCTATCCCGGGCGTGACCTCAGAGATTATCTTCGACAAGGTGACCGCCCCGGAAAAGGTCCTTCTGAAAAAGGAGGAGCTGATGGGCTACCTTGAGAAGGAACCCGTTGACACGCTGATTACCTTCGGCGCCGGAAACATCGACAGGTTAATTCCGCAAATCACCAAAATGCTGGAAGACAGATATAATAAAAAAGCATAACCCCCAGAGGGGAGCTAAGTCCACTCGACACCCACGGGAGTCCCAATGGACAAGCCCTCCAAAACACAGACTACAATGAGCCCGAAGGCAAAAAACATAATCCTCGCAAGCCTCAGCGCAGCATTCCTCGCTCTGCCCCTCATCCTTTACTTTCTGGGAGAAAGGCGCAGCGCGGAAACTTCGTGCAGAAGTGTGAAGGTTACGGTTCTGGACCGGGCCAAAAACAAATTCGTGGGTGAGGAGGACGTCAAAAGAATCCTTGTCGGCGGAATGGGAAGCCCCGAGGGCGTGCTTGTGGACAGCCTCAACCTCGGCAAAATTGAAAAACTCGTCGAGGGAAAAAGCGTCATCAAGGACTGCGAAGCTTTCGTCACCAAGGACGGAGCCCTCAACCTCGAAATCACCCAGAGGACCCCGGAAGTGAGGTTCCAGAACTCCGACAACGGGTGGTACGCCGACTCCGAAGGCTACATATTCCCGCTCCAGAAGAACTACACCTCTATGGTCACCGTCGTGGACGGACAGTTCCCGGTGAAAGTGGAGAGGGGTTTCAAGGGCCAGGTGGAGGACAAGGCGCAGAGAGAGTGGCTGATGGGGATTGTGGCGATGACCCGCGAACTCGGGAAGGGAGAGTGGAAAAACCGCTTTTCGCAGATTCACACGAGCGAAAACGGCGAAATCACGCTCGTACCCGCCACGGGGAGGGAAGTTTTCCTCTTCGGGCAGCCGGAGGGAGTGGAAGGGAAACTCGCGAAAATTGAGAAATACTACTCCGACATAGCCCCGCGCGG
>CAYNDY010000024.1:0-2880 GCA_964396105.1 uncultured Muribaculaceae bacterium | reverse complement strand
AAGGGTTCAAGATATGATGGAAGACAGATATATAGTTGCAGTTGACCTCGGCACGACCAAAATCGCGCTGGCTGTGGCCATCGTCAACGGCCGGGACAAAAGGCTCGTCTATTACAAGGAAACTCCCCTTCAGGCGGGCGCAATGCGCAGCAGCCGCATCCACAACGAGTCCAAAGTGGCCGCAGGGCTCAGGCAGGCCATCGGAGACGCAGAGGAGATTCTCGGAGTGAAAATCACCGGCGCGGTGGTGGGACTCCCCCGCTACTACGTCCGCACCGAGGAAAACTCCGCCAGCAACCCTTCCCTCAACCCCGACGAGTGCATCACCGAGGAGAACGTCGCCGAGCTCAAGGCCTTCGCCCAGGACAACTACCCCCTCGACGACCCCGAGCACGACGCCGTCTATGGTGCTGTGGCACAGTCATTTTCCACCGACGAGGAGTTCCAGGTCATAGAGAGCGACGTCGTTGGAATGAGCGGAAAGAGCCTCAGCGGCAACTTCAAGATTTTCATCGGCAACCGCACCGCCGCCGACAAGATTGACAGGGCGATGAGGCAGAGCGGAGTGAGCGCAGTGAAAAAGTGCTTCGTCCCGCTTCTGACGGCAGACGCAACCCTCACCCCCCTGGAGATTGACAACGGAGTGGCCCTCATAGACTTCGGAGGCGGCTGCACCTCACTTTCCATCTACTACAAGGACGTCCTGCGCTACTACAGCAGCATCCCGTTCGGAGGCTGGAACGTCACCAACGACATCCACATCGAGAGCAACATCCCCGTCTCTCTCGCCGAGAACATCAAGCTCGCCTTCGGAGCGTGTATGCCCGACAGGCTGCAGAACCTCGGGGAAAAGCAGCTGCTTCTTAGAAAAAGCAACGGCGAGGCCGACCACCGTCTTGCGGTGAGCTACCTCTCCGAAATCATAACGGCCCGCGAGGAGGAAATCATCCGCGCGATGCTCTACGAAATCGGTCAGAGCCGCTACGCCGACAAGCTCGGCAGCGGAGTGGTCATCACCGGCGGAGGCGCCAGGATGACCAACCTCGCGAACTTCATCACCGAGCTCTCCGGCTACAACGTCCGGGTGGGCCGCCCGCACCTTAACGGAGTGAGCGACGAGTGCACCGGAGTGAACACCCCGAGCGCAACGACAGCCATCGGCCTCGTGCTTGCGGGCGCCGCCGAGCCTAACCTCAGCTGTGCCCTCTCAGGGGAAGCCGCAGCGCTGGCGGGGCAGAACGCCGGCTCGGAGGCTCCCGCCGCTGACCAGACCCCGACCGAGGACGAACAGAGGGCAGGAGTGCTCCCTGGACTTCTTGACGAGGAGGAAGTGAGCGAGAAGAGGAAGGCCGAGGAGGAGAGGAAAAAGAAGATGGAAGAGAAGGACAAGAAAAAGAGCAATCTGAAGTGGGGAAGGGGAATTATAAGCCACATAGAAAAGAGCACCAGCAAGGTGGGCAGCATCGTCGAAGGAACTGTGGACAAGATCGTCAACATTCTTTGACAGACAGCTGCTCCTTCAGAAGGCAGGAACATTGAAGGGAGGCCCTCCCCCGGCAGGAAGTTTCAAGGTTAAAAAGGAAAGAACATTATGGAAGACATCAAGATAGATAACGGATTCGGCGTAGTCCCGCAGGACTGGAAACCACGCACATCAACGATTAAAGTAGTCGGAGTGGGCGGAGGCGGATGCAACGCCGTGGACTATATGTACCGCCAGGGAGTGGAAGGCTGCGAGTTTCTCGTCTGCAACACCGACTCCCAGGCCCTGGGAGCCTGCTTGGTCCCGCTGAAGATCCAGCTCGGAGAAGGCCTCGGCGCCGGCACGGACCCGATAGCCGGCCGCAACGCCGCCCTTGAAAGCGAAAAGGCTCTCGAAGACCGCCTCTTCTGCGGGCAGACCGATATGCTCTTCATCACCGCCGGAATGGGCGGAGGAACAGGCACGGGAGCGGCCCCGGTGATTGCCACGATGGCAAAGAAAAAGGGAATCCTCACCGTGGGCGTTGTCACCATCCCCTTCCGCAACGACGGCAACGAGGCGATGACCAAGGCCCTGGACGGCATTATGGAGATGGAAAAGAGCGTGGACAGTCTCCTCATCATCGACAACGAGAAGCTCTACAGCCAGTTCTCCGACCTCAAGGTGCACGACGCCTTCCCCAAGGCGGACGAAGTGCTCTGCACGGCCGTCAGCGGCATCCTGGGAATAATAAAGAAAAAGGGACACATCAACGTGGACTTCCGCGATGTGAAAAAGATGATGACGGGCAGCGGAATGGCCCTGATGGGCTGCGGCTCCGGCACGGGGAAAAACAGAGTGGAGGAGGCAGTGAAGGGGGCGTTCGAGTCTCCGCTTCTGAATAACTACGACCTGAAGACCGCGCGGAACGTGCTTCTCAACATAACGATAGGCCGCAACGAGCAGGCCCCGACAATGGGCGAATTCAGCAACATAGACTCGCTGATTACCAACTACATAGGCAGCGCCAACCGCTTCAAGAAAGGAATAGTCTACGACGACAGTCCCGAGTTCGGCGACCGCATAGACATAACGGCCATAGCCACAGGTTTCAAGATGGACTGGGAGGGGCTCGCCGGCGACAACGGCAACCTGATAATAGTTGACCCGGATTTCGAGTACATCCCGAAAGCAGGAGACTCAGCTGAGGCCGCCGCCAACGACAACCGCAGCACCAAGATAGGCTACAACAACCTCAAACCCCTTTCCGCCGCCGAGCTCTGCAAAGGCGAACGCCCTGCCCTCCTCCTTGACGACAAAGCCGACCGCAGCGAACTCGAAAACACCCCCGCCCTCCGCCGGAAATAACAATTTGCGGCTTACTATCCGCAAAATCTGCGGGTAATAAGCCGCACAAA
>CAYNDY010000023.1:7394-17475 GCA_964396105.1 uncultured Muribaculaceae bacterium | reverse complement strand
GACTTTATCAATGCGGGGACCGTCCATATCCACGACCTCGAAACTGAAACCTTCCCACTCTATCACTTCGCCCTCGGCGGGGATGTGGCCCGTCTCGTTCAGAATGAGACCGGCGATGGTGGTGTACTCGAAATCGTCCATCGAGTCGTCCAAAAGGTCGAAATATGAAAGAAAATCGTAGATCGGGCACTGGCCTTCAACAAGATAGCCGCTCTTGCCGCTCGTGTCCGGCTGACCGTCCTCGCCCAGGCGCGGAACGATGTACGGGTCGTCCTGCTCGTCGTCATTCACATTGCCCACAAGAGCTTCCATAATGTCTTTCAGCGAGATGAATCCGCACAGCGAGCCGAACTCGTCGCAGACGAGCGCCCTTGAAATCCTCTTGCTCTTCATCTCCTCCAGAACCTTGTAGACGGTCATGTTCTCGTGGAAATAGACCGGCTCCCTCATCACTTTCTCAAGAGAGAAATCCGGCCTCCTGAGGCCCTGACGGATGTAATCCTTGATGTTCAGAACGCCGATCACGTGGTCAAGGTCGCCGTCGCAGACAGGATATTCCTCGAAAACTGTCCCTTCGATCACTCCCCTCACCTCGTCCTCGGACATAGTCTTGTCGAGCCAGACGATGTCGGCTCGGGAAGTCATAATGGTGTTAACGCTAAGGTCTCCAAGGGTGAAAACCCTCTCCACGATGTCCTGCTCGACCTCCGAAACCTCTCCGTCCTCGGTGCCCTCCTGAACGAGCGAGATGATCTCGTCCTCAGTGACGCTGTTGTCGTTCTCCTTGACTCCCAGCAGCTTGGCAATCCCCGATGTGCTCTTTGAAAGCACCCAGATAAAAGGCGAAGCGAGCTTTGAAAGAAACTGCATCGGGCCGGCCATAGTCTTAGCGACCTTCTCCGCGCGGGACATTCCGATTTTCTTCGGGACAAGCTCTCCGAGCACGATGGAGAAATAGGTCACTATGATGACGATTATGGCTTTTGAGACGTGGATTGAAATCGCCGTGCTCATTCCCCACTTTTCGAAAAGATGGGCGAGCGAAGTTGCGATGGTGTTGCCGGAGAAAATACCGGTGAGGATGCCGATGAGCGTGATGCCTATCTGAATGGTGGAGAGGAACTTGTCCGGGTCGGAAGAGAGCTTCAGCGCCCTTTTCGCCTTGGGGTTGCCGTCGTCCGCCTCGGCCTGGAGACTCGACTTGCGGGCGGAAATCATAGCGATTTCCGACATAGAGAAGACTCCGTTCAGAAGTATAAGGAAAAGTATAACAAAAAATTCACCCATATCCTACTTAAATTCGGCAATTACGGTCTCGCAGGCGCGCACATCGTCGCCAATTTCAACCTTGATGTCGGCGTCAAGCGGCAGATACATATCAATCCTGGAGCCGAACTTGATGATTCCGCACTGTTCTCCCTTGCTCTCCTTGTTCCCCACCTTCGCGTAGCAGACAATCCTACGGGCGAATGTGCCGGCGAGCTGCTTGAAGAAAATCTCCCCGTGCTCGTTCTTCATTCCCACTGAGGAGTGCTCGTTGAGCTCGGACGCCTTGGGAAGGAACGCAAGATAGTATTTGCCGGGGTGGTATTTGTAGTAGCTGACCTCACCGTCGATGGGCCAGAAATTCACGTGCACATTGAAGAAATTCATATAGATTGACACCTGGATGCACTCCTTTTTGAGGTATTCAGGCTCATAGACCTTCTCAAGAATGACAATCTCACCGTCAGCCACGGCCGTGATGACCTTGTCGCCCGGCACCGTTTCCCTGTTCGGAAGACGGAAGAAATAGGTGATGAAGCCCATCATAAACACTAGAACCGCCGTGAGCGGAATCGTGACGTAGAGAAGGTGGACGAAATGCCATAGAAGGAAAAGCAGTGTGAGGCACAATACCCACACACAAGCGATAGTCTTATAGCAGTCTTTATGTATTTTCATACTTTGTTTGTCTTTTTGGTCTATATTCCTTTTCTCCTCGGTCACATACCCCCGTATGCTCCCTCTTCTAAAAGAAATCTATCCTCAAAAATCCTTCACAAAGGCGAGAAGGATTTTTAATCGGCAAATATACTTATTTTTTCCTTATGTTATATGAGGTTGAAGCACATCATATAGACTACGGCGGCAGGGATGGCCATAAGCGCGCTGTCGAAACGGTCGAGCATTCCGCCGTGGCCCGGGATGATTGTGCCGGAGTCCTTCACTTCGTAGTGCCTCTTCCACTGGGACTCAATCAGGTCGCCGTACACTCCCCCGACGTTCATAACGGCAGCAATTACAAGGCAGTGATACCACGCAAGATCTGCAAACGGGAGGAACGGAATGAAGTGCATCCCGATTCCTGCGGCAATCGCAGCGGTGAATCCGCCTACGCAGCCAAGCCAGGACTTGTGAGGAGAAACCGACGGGAAAAGCTTCGGGCCGTATTTCTGCCCAAGGGTGCTGCCCACAAGGTAGGCTCCGATGTCTGAAACCCAGATGATTATGAACATACACAGGAGCATAAGTCCGTTGAAATTCTGGGCGTCGTCGAACACGGCGAAGTTCAGAAGTGTCCACGGAACGCCGATGTAGAGGATGCCGGTGTAGATGTTGGCGAACTTGCCGAAATCTTTCTTCTCCTTGACATAGAGCGAGTTAATCATCACCACGAAAAGCGGGATGAACGCAAGGGCTATGAACCTTCCGGTCACTGCGGCGTAGGCCTGCTCGGCGAAGGTCACAAGGAACATAAGACAGGCTCCGATGGTGGCGAGCACCCTCGAAGCCTTGTAAAGTCCTCCCATAGTCATCCTGAAAAACTCCGTCATCATCATAATGAGGGCGAACATCATCACGGCGGCAAAAACGAATTTGCCCCATTCGAACCAGTCGCCCAGCAGCAGGGCCGCGAGCATTATGAGAAGGAATACAATTCCCGATATTGTTCTGACTACAAAATTTTTCATAGGAACCTATTGTGTATTATTCTGTTTTATCCTTATCCTCAGCGGGCTTTTCCTCTGCGGAGGCCTTTGCAGGAGCTTCAGCGGGAGTCTGAGGAGCCTCTGGGGCAGCGTCTTTCTCAGCGTTTTCGGCTGCCTCGGCGGCTTTCTCGTCCTCGCGGCTCTTTGCGGAGTCTGCGGCGGCGCGAGGCCCGAGGATTCTCTCGAGGTCGTCGGCGAAAATCACCTCCTTCTCAAGCAGCAGGGCTGCAACGGCGAGGAACTCCTCCTTGTGCTCCGTGAGGATGGCGAGAGTCTTGTCGTGGATTTCGCGGACGAGCTTGTTCACCTCCTCGTCCATCATCTCGGCGGTCTTCTCGCTGTAAGGCTTCGTGAGGTCGTAGCCCCTCTGGCCGGTGGAGTCGTAGAATGAAATCGTGCCCACCTTGTCGCTCATACCGTAGTAGCAAACCATACTGTAGGCCATCTTCGTGAGCCTTTCGAGGTCGTTCAAAGCGCCCGTAGAAGGCTGTCCGTTCACGATTTCCTCCGCCACGCGGCCTCCGATGAGAGAGCACATCTCGTCCATCATCTGCTCGCGGGTCACAAGCTGACGCTCCTCCGGAAGATACCAGGCGGCGCCCAGAGCCTGTCCGCGAGGGACAATCGTGACCTTGAAAAGCGGATTTGCGTTCGGAAGGAGCCAGCTGACCACTGCGTGACCCGCCTCGTGGTGAGCGATGGACCTCTTCTCGTCTGCCGTAATTATCTTGTTCTTCCTCTCGAGTCCGCCGATTATGCGGTCAACAGCGTCCAGGAAGTCCTGACGGCATACCTGGTGGTGGTTGTTGCGGGCGGCGGTTAGGGCTGCCTCGTTGCAGACATTCGCGATGTCCGCGCCGGAGAAGCCAGGAGTGTGCTTTGCGAGGAACTCCACGTCGAAGTCGTTGCCGAGTTTCTTGCCCTTGAGGTGTACCTGGAAAATTTCCTCCCTCTCCTTGAGGTCAGGAAGCTCCACGTGAATCTGCCTGTCAAACCTTCCGGCACGCAGAAGCGCCTTGTCAAGGATGTCGGCGCGGTTGGTTGCCGCAAGGATTATGACTCCGGAGTTGGTGTCGAATCCGTCCATCTCCGTAAGGAGCTGGTTCAGAGTGTTTTCCCTCTCGTCGTTGGATGTGAATCCGGCGTTCTTGCTTCTTGCCCTTCCCACTGCGTCAATCTCGTCGATGAACACGATGCAAGGGGATTTCTCCTTTGCCTGGCGGAAGAGGTCGCGCACACGGGAAGCTCCCACTCCGACGAACATCTCCACGAAATCTGAACCCGAGATGGAGAAGAACGGAACGTCAGCCTCGCCCGCAACCGCTTTCGCGAGAAGGGTCTTACCGGTGCCCGGAGGGCCGACGAGGAGCGCTCCCTTAGGGATTTTGCCTCCGAGAGCAGTGTATTTCTTAGGGTTCTTCAAGAAGTCCACAATCTCCATCACCTCTTCCTTCGCGCCGTAAAGGCCTGCGACGTCCTTGAACGTCACCCTGTTCTTGTCTTTTGTGTCGGCGAGCTTTCCGGTGGACTTGCCCACTCCGAAAATGCCGCCTGTGCCTGCAGGGCCGCCCATACTGCGGTTCATTCCCCTGAACATAAATATCCAGAAGATAATCAGAAGCGCCGGCCAGAGCAGCCAGTTGAGCACCTCAGCCCAGGTCTTGTCGTTGTTCTCGATTACGAGCTTGAACTTTTCGCCCTCGGGAAGCTGCTCATTCAGAGCGCCGAACATCTCCTCGGCGTTGAAACTGCCGGAAACGAGGAAAAAGAAGTGCGGGGACTTCGTAGGAACTGTGCCGCCGAACTTGGAGGCGTACTTCTCCAGACGGTCGGGACGGACCTTGATTTTGCCTTCAAGGTCGTTGCGCACGAAGTCAATTTCCTGGATGTCTCCGGAAAGGGCCATCTGCTGCACCTCGTCCCACTCGATTTTTTGGGGCTTTGCGGAGCTGTAGTTGTTGAAAAACATCCAGCCTATTGCGAAAAGCACCAGCAGATAGAGCCAGGAGAGGTTTATTGATATGATTTTGACCGGCTTCTTGCCGTTGTCTTTTTTCTTTTTGTTTGCCATTTGTGCGTTTGGGGGCTGCCTTTTCAGCTGAAAATGAGTGTTTTGGGAAGGCCTTCAGTGAGAGACTTCGGGGCTATTCTGCTTCGGGATCGGCGTAGTCCGTCCTTGCGGCGTCAGCCCAGAGGTCTTCGATGCGGTAGAAGGACCTGTAGGCGGTCTGGAAGACGTGAACGACGATGTCGCCGTAGTCCAGAATGACCCAGAGGGCGTTTTCTTTGCCCTGGGAGCGGATGACCTTGCGGCGGCAGCGCTCAATCATTTTCTCTTCCACGTTGTCCGCGATTGCGAGAACGTTGGTGGTGGAGTCCGCGTTGCAGACGACAAAATAGTCGGAAATCGCTGTTCCTATCTTCTTGAGGTTCAGGGAAAGAACCTCCTGACCTTTCTTTTCGAGCATTGCCTCGGCAATGACTTTAACTTCGCTTACCTTCATCTATCTAAGCAAGAATTGACTTGTTTTCATTTCCTGAATATCGCAGCAGGAATTGAGTTGTTTTACTTTTATTTTTGTAATTGTGCAAAATGCGCTAAATTAGCCTGCAAATATATCAAAATGCGCGGAATTTATCAAATTGCCGGGCCTACAATCTGCAAGTAATGAGCCAACTCTTGAATATATGGACCCTGAAGCTAAGAAATACAAAATAATATGGATGGATGAGGTGGATTCCACCAATTCCGAGGCTGTCAGGAGGCTGGAGAGTCTTGACAATATGTCAGTTCTTGCCGCCCGCTGTCAGAGCGCGGGCCGTGGAAAGGACACCCACAAATGGATTACGGCGCCGGGCGAGAACCTCACATTCACAATTGTTCTGAAATATTCGTACTTCCTTGCCGCGAACCAGATGCTGCTGAGCGCCGCCGCTGCCGCAAGCGTCGTGAACTTTCTCGCCGGGGAGGGCATTAGCGCCTGGGTGAAATGGCCCAACGACGTCTATGTGGAGAAGAAAAAAATATGCGGCATTCTCATCGAACACCGCATTAAAGGCACGCAGCTGAAATCCAGCATTATAGGCATCGGGGTGAATCTGAATCAGACCGTTTTCGACCCTCTTGTCCCGAATCCCACATCCGTTGCGCTTCTCACCGGCCGAAAACTTGACATCGACGAGGCTCTGGAGCGTTTCTGCGGGATTTTCGCCCGGAAAATGGAACTAGTCTACAGCGAGACTGCGCATCTGGGCGATATAATCTCCCGGACATTCGCTCTTGAAAATGGCGCTGCCGGCGACGAAAATCTCCGCGCCTGCTTCGCTGAGTGCGTGAATGTTCTCCTTTGACACTCCCCCGTCCACTTCGATTGGCCTGGAAATCCCCTTCTCCTGCATATAAGAGCGCAGACGGCGGATTTTATCGAAAGTCTCTTCAATGAATTTCTGGCCTCCGAAGCCCGCGAAAACGGACATTATGAGGAAAAAGTCGGCAGTCTCAAGATGAGGGAAAAGCCTCTCGACGGGGATGTCGGGATTGATGACAAGGCCCGCCTTGGCCCCTGCGGCGTGGATGTCGCGGAGGATTCCGTCTGCTTCGGCGTCGCTTCCCACGGCCTCAAGATGAAAACTTACCATCGCGGCGCCCGCCTTGATGAATTTCAGAGCGTACTTTTCCGGATGCACAATCATTAGGTGAACATCCAGAGGCTTCCGGGCCTTCTTCGCGATTGCTTCCACGACCGGGAAGCCGAAGGAAATGTTGGGAACGAAGGTGCCGTCCATAATGTCGAGGTGAAAAAGGTCGGCGTTCTCGTTCACCATCTGAACATCCTTCTCCAAAGCGAGAAAGTCCGCGGAAAGCATCGAAGGGGCAATGAGAATTTTTCTGTCCATTTGTCTGGCAGTTTATCAGAAGACCGGACCAAAAGCTCGCTGCCTTTAACCCGGTCGTCTATCTAATTGTGTATCAAGTAGTCCAATAAAAGTGTAAACTTGTCGAGTGAAGCTAAATCAAGTTTCTCTCCCGGAGCGTGAACCCCGCGAAGGGTCGGCCCGAAGGAAATCATATCCAGGTCAGGATAGATCTCAAGGAAGAGCCCGCACTCCAGCCCCGCGTGGATGGCCTTCACTGCGGCGTCCGTGCCGAAAAGCTTCCTGTAGGCCTCGACGCTCTTTGAGAGAATCGGCGAGTCCATATTCGGTTTCCAGCCCGGGTATTCGCTCTCGTGGGTGACCGTCGCTCCTGCAAGAGTGAAAGACGCCTCCACTTTAGATGCGGCGGCTCTGCGGGCGGAAGTAATTGAGCTACGCTGACTTGTGCCGACGCGAACTGTCCCCTTCCCGCTCATTTTCACTGAGGCGAGGTTTGTCGAAGTCTCCACAAGCCCGGGGATGTCTGCGCTCATAGCGAGAACTCCGTGAGGCGCAGCGTAAAGCCCTCTAATTATAAGGTCTGAACTCTTCTTGTCGAAAACTTCCTTCGGAGCCGGAGCATCTTCAATGCTGAATGAAAGAGAAGGCTCCGTAGTGGCGTATTCGGCTTTGACGGCGGCGGAGAACTCCTCCCAGAGGCTCTTGAACGCATCGGCGCTGCCGCAAAGGGCAACTGTGGCCTCAGCCTCGCGGGCAATGGCGTTGCGCTTGTTTCCTCCGTCTATTTCGCAAAGGCGGATGCTGAACGGCGCACTGGATGTGGAAGTTGGGAATGACCCTTTCGGGACCTCGCCGTTGGAGGCTTTTTCGCAGTCAAGACAGCTGCAGAGAAACCTCGCGAGAAGCTGAACCGCGTTCGCGCGGCCCTTGTTGATGTCGTCTCCGCTGTGTCCGCCCACACCGTTGAAAATTTTTACAGTGAAGAATTTCTCATCGGGCGAAGCAGGGGTGCAATCGTAGCGGAAAATCGCCGTCGTGTCCATTCCTCCGGCGCAACCGATGAAAAGTTCGCCCTCATCCTCGGAGTCGAGGTTGATGAGGGTCTTGCCGGTGATGAATCCCGGTTTGAGGCCGAACGCTCCGTCCATTCCCGTCTCCTCGGAAGAGGTGAAAAGGCACTCCAGACGGCCGCAGGGGGCAGGATCGATGAGGGCGGCAAGCTCCGAGGCCACTCCGATGCCGCAGTCGGCTCCGAGGGTGGTGTCGGGGGCAATCATCCAGCCGTCACGGATTTCGTAGTGAATCGGCTCTGTCTCGAAGTTGTGGGTGCAGCCCTTCTTCTTTTCGCAGACCATATCGGTGTGTCCCTGAAGAACAATTGTCGGACGGTCTTCATAGCCTGAAGAAGCCTCGCGGACTATCACGACGTTTTTCACTTCGTCCGTGCGGCACTTAAGGCCGTGCGCCAGGGCAAAGTCCTCAAGATACTTCACGATCTTTTCTTCGTGTCCCGACTCCCTCGGGATGGTGGTGATTTCCTTGAAAATGGAAAGTATGTTTTCTGAGTTCATATACTTAATTTAACTTTTGCAAGTATCTGACAGCAATTCGCGCAACAAGGTACGAAAAACCAGACAAACAAGCAAACAGAAAGTAAAAAACGAGAAGAAAAATCCCAAAAGAAAATCCGAGGTCAATTCCGGGTCAGCATTTTTTCGATGTCGGTCACATACTGCTTGAACACCTTGTCGGTAGCCATCAGGTCCTCGACCGTGGCGCAGGCGTGGAGCACAGTAGCGTGGTCCTTTCCGCCGCTCTCGACTCCGATGACTGAAAGGGAGCAGTTGATAAGGGTCCTGGACATATACATCGCAATCTGGCGGGCCTGAACGATGTTGCGCTTGCGGGTCTTGGAGAGAAGGTCGTCGCGGGTGATGTTGAAATAATCGCAGACAACCTGCTGCACCTTGCCGATTGTGACTTCGCTGTGGGTCTCCCCCACCAGCTGGCCTGTAATCTGACGCGCAAGATCCACCGTGATGGCCTTGTGGGCGAGAGTTGCGTTCGCTATGAGAGAAATCAGCGCACCTTCCAGTTCGCGGAAATTGGAGCTGATGTTAGTCGCAAGGAACTTGAGCACATCCTCGCTGAGTTCCACTCCCTCGCGGCTGCTGCGGCTGCGGAGCATAGCGAGACGGGTGTTGTAGTCCGGCCTCTGAAGCTCCACGGAAAGACCCCATTTGAGGCGGCTCAGAAGCCTTTCCTCGAAGTTCTGGAGTTCTACCGGCGGACGGTCGGATGTGAACACCAGCTGCTTTCCGCTCTGGTGGAGATGGTTGAAGATGTTGAAGAAGGCGGTCTGCGTGCCGTGGCTCGCAAGGTCCTGAATGTCATCCACTATGAGGACATCAATCTTCATATAGAATGCGAGGAAATCCGTGAGCTTGTTGTTCACATACGCCTCCATATATTGGGTCTTGAAGCGGTTCGCCGGCACATAGAGAACTATGAGCTCTGGGAACTTCTCCTTGATTTCGATACCGATGGCCTGTGCGAGGTGCGTCTTTCCCAGGCCCGGACCTCCGAAGAGGAACAGCGGGTTGAAAGCGGTCTTGCCCGGCGCCGCGGAGATGTTGACTCCTGCGGAAACTCCCATCTTGTTGCACTCGCCCTTGATGAGATTCTCGAAACAGTAGGCAGGATTGAGGTGCGGGTCAATCTGAACCCTCTGAAGTCCCGGATATACGAAGGCGCCGGGGTTGTTCGCTCCCGTCGGGATGGAAACCGGATGGTTCACCGGAGGATTGCAGTGCGAAGCGGGGACTTTCATCTCCGGCTGCACTTTCACAGGGCGGAAAACGTACTTCAGACGCGCGTCCGCTCCTATTTCCTTTTTGAGAGCTGCTTTGAGAAGATTGAGGTATGCGCCTTCGAGCCATTCCATAAAGAATGAGGAAGGAACCTCGATCGTAAGTTCGGAATTGACGATTGACACGGGACGGATGGGCTTGAACCAGGTGTTGAACTGCTGCGGCTCTATATTCTGTTCTATAAAGCGCAGACAGTTTTCCCATATAAGTATGTGCTTGTCCTGTGTCATATATTCTGTTCCGCCGCAAGGGCTGGAACGGGGATTTAAATTGGATAAAAAAACAACGCTTCAGAGTCGGCAGCCATTCGGGTTTGCCTTTCCCCTTAGCGTTGTGCAAAATTGGTGAAAAAAAAGTTATAAA
>CAYNDY010000023.1:0-7294 GCA_964396105.1 uncultured Muribaculaceae bacterium | reverse complement strand
GTGACGGAATTCACAAGGGAGTCCACGTCGGCCTTCTCCAGATTCTTCGCGAAGGTGTTCACGCTCGCAAGGGTGCTGTCGGCCTTTTCCACCACTCCCCCTAGCTGGGAGGAGACGGCGCTGAGGTTGGTGATGAAGTTCTCGATGTCGGAAGATTTGCCGCTGAGCGACGCTGAGAGGCGGTCTATGTTGGCGAGAGTCCTCTTCAGGTCTGAGATTGCGGCGTTGATGTTTTCCTTGTTCTCTTCGCTCAGAACATCGTTCACGCTGTCAAGAGCCTTGTTCAGACTTTTCACCGCCTGAGAAAGATCCGCCATAAGCGGCCCGATGTTCTCGCTGATGCTCCCCACAAGGTCCGGCTGCACTGCGCCCGGAAGGACATCGCCGTCAGAGGCCATCTCACTTGATGTGCCCGGGTCAATCAGAATGCCCTTTCCGCCCATTATGCTGGTGCTGAAGATTGTGATGCGGGAGTCCTTGGGGATGCGGAATTTCTTGCTCACTGCGCAGACAACCTCGAAGTCGCTGCTGTCGGGGCGGTATTCGATGGCTGAGACCTGGCCCACTTTGTAACCCTTGAGCTGCACTACGGCCGACGGAACGAGCCCCTCGACATCGTCGAAATATGCGGTGAGGTCCATCTCGCGGTTGAAGATGTCCTTGCCGCGGAGGTAGTTGATTACGAAGAACGATGCCACGAGCACGACAACCACGAAGATGCCTATCTTGACTTCCTTTTTGATTTTCATATATGTTTCTTTTATAGTTACTTGCGTTTATCTATTGGGGACGGAGCCTTCTCCGCCCCGGGGTGGGCGTCTTTATTTTGAACCCAGGCGCTCAACGGAGCCGTCGCCGCGGGTCTTCACAAGGAATGCTGAGGGGAAATCGGCCTTAATGGCCGCGAGGTTTTTGCGCGCCTCGGCCTCGGTGGAAGAGGCCCCCGCTATATACCTATATATATTGCCGTCAAAAACGGTGCGGACGCTGTGTCCCTTGAGCTCCGGCGCGCCCTCCTGGAGCTGACGCTTCAGAGCAAGAATCTGCGTCCCGAAGAATATCTCTTTTGTCGGGGCTGCCGCCTGCTCCGATTTCTTCACTGAAGCCTCGCCTGAGACCTTCTTCTCAGAAGAAACTTTCTCTGAAGCCGCGCCGGAAGCGCTTTCAGTAGGCGTGGAGGCGCTCCGCTCAGGCGCTACCTTAGTCTCTTGAGTTTCCTCCGGGCAGACCTCGGGCTGCGAGAGCGAAAGGCTGCGGTCGTAATCCACCTTGAAGGCGCGGAAGGCGTTGAAAATGCACCCGGCGATTTTGTCCAGCTGGGCGTCCTGCCTCAGGACCGCGAGGTCAGACGAGTTGCTTATGAATCCGCACTCGATAAGAACCGCAGGCATAGCCGTTTTCCACAGCACAAGGAACGGGTCCTGGTGCACGCCGCGGTTGGTCGTGAAAATTTTGCCCCGGGTGAACTCCCGGCTCACGCGGTCCGCGAAATCGAGGCTCTGCTCGAGGTAGGCGTTCTGCATAAGGGAGAAAATTATTGAAGACTCGGGGTCGGAAGGGTCGTAGCCCTGGTAATTCGTCGTATAGTCGTCCTCAAGAAGGATTACGGAGTTCTCCCTGGCGCACTCGTTGAAGTTGTTGGAGAAAAGATCCCTCCCCTTTTTGGAGGACTGGCCCAGAACGTGGACCGAATGGCCGTTGGCGGAGGTACCGGTCGTGGAATTTATGTGCACCGAGATGAAAAGGTCGGCATTTGCCCTGTTCGCAATCTGAGCGCGCTCTACCAGAGGCACAAAAACATCCGTGTTACGTGTCAGAATCACCTTCACCCCCGGGTATTCGGCGCGGATTTTCTCCGCCACCCTCTTGGAAATGTCCAGCGTGAGGTTCTTCTCCCGGGTCTTTTTGTCCTTTGAGATGCAGCCCGGGTCATTTCCGCCGTGCCCCGCGTCTATGCAGACTGTTTTCAGGCCCAGTCCTCCCTCTCTCCCCTTTTTCTGCGCGGCGCAGTCCGCCCCTCCTATTATAATAAGAGAAGAAACCGAAAGAAGGAAAAATCTTAAAAAACGGGTCATATAGAGCACACAATTTGCGTATGAGCGAAATTAGTCGTATTTTTGTCGGTTGCAAAGTTAGGAAAAAAACGTGGTGAGCGGAAAAAATATACCGAAAATATTGATGGCAGCGGTTTCTCTGCTTCTGCTCTGTTCGTTCATTCTGCCCTCACCGCAGGATGGGCGGCGCTCGCGTCGGCGTGACCGCAAGGCGAAAGAAGCCCTTGTGACGGCACCCGTTCTTGACAGCGCACAGAAAGCTGCGGCCGACTCTCTGAAGGCCGTGAAGGACTCCCTGCACACCGCCGACTCCCTTTTCAAGGCCGACTCGGTGGCGATGCTGAGCAAAAGTTCGCTCGAGCGCCCGGCCTTCTCCACCGCCCGCGACTCCATAATCGAGGACTTCAGCGAAGGAAAACAGGTAATCTACTACTACGGCGACGTTTCCGTGACCTACGGGGATATGAAGCTGACGGCGGATTATATGGAATATGACCTCCAGACCCAGACGGTTTATGCCAGAGGCACGAAAGACACCCTCGGCAACGTCACGGGGCAGCCTACGATGACCCAGGGGGGCAAAAGCTACACGATGGAGGAGCTCCGCTACAATTTCGACACCCGGAAGGCCCGCATCACCAACATCGTGACCCAGGAGGCCGACGGAATCCTGCACGGCCACAACATCAAGATGATGCCGGACAACTCCATCAACATCACCGACGGAAAATACACGGTCTGCGACTGCGAGCACCCGCACTACTACCTCAAGCTCACTGCGGCAAAAGTCATCACCAAACCTTCCCAGAAGACGGTTTTCGGCCCGGCGTACCCTGTGATTATGGATGTGCCGCTGCCGGTGGGACTCCCCTTCGGATTCGTGCCTAAAAGGCCTGACAGGGCGACGGGACTTCTGATGCCGACCTTCGGTGAGGAGACCACCCGAGGATTCTACCTCAGGGACCTCGGAATGTACTTTGTCATCGGCGACTATTTCGACATCTCGCTCACCACGAGCATCTACACCCTGGGCTCCTGGAGCGTGGACGTAAACTCCAGATACAAAGTTAATTACAAGTGCACGGGAACCTTCGCGTTCAACTTCTCCAACGACCAGACGGGCGAAAAGGGCAGCGCGGACTTCTTCCAGAGCAGGAACTTCGGCGTGAAGTGGAGCCACTCCCAGGACTCGAAGGCGCATCCGGGAACTAGCTTCAGCGCCTCGGTTAACTTCTCCAGCCCTGCCAACAGCCGCTACAACTCCCACTCCGTGACCGAGGCCCTTCAGAACCAGATTTCCTCCTCCATCTCCTATTCGAGGAACTGGAACGGCAAGTTCAACCTCTCCGTCAACGCCCTGCACAGCCAGAACACGCGCGACACCCTCTGCAACTACTCCTTCACCCTCCCGAACATCACCTTCTCTATGAGCCGAATCTATCCGTTCAAGAAGAAGAACAGGGTGGGAAAGGAAAAATTCTACGAAAAATTCTCAATCGGCTACAGCACGACCCTCCAGAACAAGATCAATTTCGAGGCTAAGGAGTTCGGCCAGCCGGGATTCACCGACAAGTTCACCAACGGTATGACCCACAATTTCCAGATAGGTCTGCCGAATTTCACGCTTTTCAAGTACATAAATGTGACTCCGAGCGTTTCGTACGGTATGAACTGGCACTTCCGAAAGCAGGAAATGACATACGTGGAGCCGGAGTATGACAGCAACGGCAAGCTCATCGACGGCACGGGAGTCGTGAAGACTGAGCTCGGCAAACAGTTCGGAACTTTCGGCGCCACGCACACATATTCCGGAGGCATCTCGATGAGTACCCGACTCTACGGACTCTTCAATTTCGGAAAGCAGCATAAGCTCCAGGCCATCCGCCACGTGGTCTCCCCTTCCCTGTCGATGAACTTCTCCCCTGAAAAGGGACTCGCGTTCAACGGATGGAGGACCCTCACCTACACCGACCCGAAGACCGGGCAGACAGTAAACCGCGACTATAACATCTACAACTACAGCGGCGCGCTCTACTCCGCTCCGAGCAAGGGTAAGACCGGAAGTATGACTTTCAGCGTGGGCAACAACTTCGAAGCAAAGGTCCGCGACCTTAGGGACACAACGGGCACGGGAACGAAGAAAATCAAGCTCATCGACCAGCTCAATTTCAGCACCGGCTACAATTTCCTCGCCGACTCCCTGAAAATGAGCAATGTGGGCGTTTCGCTCTCCACTTCCGTGTTCGGAAAGCTGGGCATCAGCGCTAACTGCAACTTCGACCCTTACGCCGTTGACGGCAAGGGTAAGAAATACAACAAATACAGCATCGCCGCGGGCGGTCCGCTCCTCAGGCTCACCAACGCCAGCGCTTCACTCTCCTACTCCCTTTCGGGCGACGGAAAAATCAACGGAAACGACGGAACGAAGCAGGCCGGAGGCAACCCTGCGGACTATTACACGAGGATTTACTACCACCCTGTGACCGGAGAGTACATCCCGGGCGGATGGCTGTACTATATGAACCCGAACGTGCCGTGGTCTGTGAACTTCAACTACTCATTCTCCTACAGCAAGTCCTACTCCTATCTCTCTGAGACAAAGCAGCTTATCACTAACCATAAGTTCACGCAGACTCTCGGACTGAGCGGAAACGTGAAGATTACTCCGAGGATGTCGATCAATATGCAGACGGGTCTGGACCTGATGGCGATGAAGATTACAACCACCCAGATTTCAGCGACTTACGACCTGCACTGCTTCAACATCTCGTTCTCCTGGGTGCCGACGGGAAAGTGGCAGAGCTGGAGCTTCAGGATTGCCGCCAATGCCGCAGCGCTTGCCGATCTCTTAAGATTTAAAAAGAGCAGTTCATTCTGGGATAACAACTACCAGTAAACTTTCTGCGACTTTTACTGCGAAGGAAGCTTTTTGGTTGGTGCATTTGGAGTTAATTTTATTTTTATTAACTTTGTCGCGTCAAATCTTTGGCGGGGGTTTCTTGCCCCGCCAGTTTTCAGTTTTTTTTGATTTATTGAGTTTTGCGGGGCAAAACTTTGGATTTTCAGCGATAATATTGTTACGCTATGCATAAAATTTTCGAATTGAAGGAGATGGACCTTGAAACGCTTGTGTCCCTCGCTTCCGAATTAAAGATTAAGAATGTGAAAAAAATGGGCAAGGACGACCTTGTTTATGCCATTTTGGACACCGAGGCTGCCGCAAAGGCCGCCGTTGACGCCGAGAAAGAGGCGGAAAAAGAGGCCGCACGCGCCGCTGCAGGGCTTCCTGAGAGGGGCCGGGGCAGAAGGGGCGGAAGACCTCGCAAAAACTCTGACGCTCCTCAGGGTGCCGCGGCTGCAGTAAAACCTGCGGAAGGCGGGCAGGCTGCTCCCGAGACTGCCGCAAAGCCAGCCGACGGCAAAAAAGCAAAGGCCGGAAGGCCTGCCAAGAACTCCAATGCCCCTAAGGCCGAGAACGAGGCTGCAGCCCAGACCGCTCAGGGCCAGGGAGCCGCTGCGGAGAACACTCAGGAGGGCGGAGCGCAGAAAAAGGGCCGTGGCAGACGCTCCAAAGGCGCTAAGGGCGAAAATGCTCAGGCAGCCACGGTTCAGCAGGGCTCCCCTGCCGGTGAAAACGTCGCATCTGCCCAGACTCCAAATGCTCCTGCATCGCAGGCCGCTGCTCCGGCCGCTCAGCAGACTGACTCTTCAGAAGAGGGCGCCGACGCTCAGGGAGGCCGTCAGCGCAGGCAGAGAATCCGCAAGGGCGGAGAGGGGCAGAACGGCGGCGCAGATGATGCAGCCCGTCAGCAGAATCCTTCTGAGCCAACGCCCGCACGCAATCCTCAGAACGGTCAGAACCCACAGAACAACCAGCCTCAGGGCCAGAAGCCTCAGATGCAGCGCAGCCCGGAGATGGACGCCGAAGTGGAGGCAATCACCCGCAAACTCCGCCAGAGAAACCAGAACGGCGGCCCGGAGCCAATCCCTACCGAGGACGGCCAGATTTACGGCGGCCTGAACTACGGCGAGAAGAACCAGAACGGCAACTCCCAGAACGGCGGCGGAAACAATCAGAAGAACAACCAGAACAACGCCCCAAAGCAGCCGAGGATTGAGTTTGAAGGCACTGTGGAGGCGACCGGAGTTCTCGAAACCCTTCCTGAAGGATATGGCTTCCTCCGCTCATCAGACTACAACTACATCAGCTCCCCTGACGACATCTACGTTTCCCAGTCCATCATCAAGCAGTACGCCCTCAAGATGGGCGACACCGTGGTGGGAGACATCCGTCCGCCGAGAGAGAACGACAAATACTTCCCGCTCGTGAAGGTGAAGACCATCAACGGACGCTCTCCGGAGTCCATCCGCGACCGCATCCCGTTCGATTTCCTCACCCCGCTCTTCCCTGACGAGAAATTCAACCTGCTCGGCAACGGCCACAACGACCTCTCCTGCCGCATCGTGGACCTCTTCACCCCTATCGGAAAGGGCCAGAGGGGACTTATAGTCGCTCAGCCTAAGACCGGTAAGACAATGCTTCTCAAGGCGATTGCAAACGCCATCGCCGACAACCATCCGGAGGTCTATATGATTGTCCTTCTCATCGACGAGCGTCCTGAGGAGGTGACCGATATGGCGCGCACCGTGAAGGCGGAAGTCGTTGCTTCAACCTTCGACGAGCCTGCGGAGAAACACGTGAAGGTGGCGAATATGGTGCTGGAGAAAGCCAAATGTATGGTGGAATGCGGCCACGACGTCGTAATCCTTCTGGACTCCATAACCCGTCTTGCACGCGCCTACAACACCGTTCAGCCGGCTTCCGGCAAGGTGCTCTCCGGCGGTGTGGACGCGAACGCCCTCCACAAGCCTAAGAGGTTCTTCGGAGCCGCCCGCAACATCGAGAACGGCGGTTCGCTCACAATCATCGCCACAGCCCTCACCGAGACCGGTTCCAAGATGGACGACGTGATTTTCGAGGAATTCAAGGGAACCGGCAATATGGAGCTTCAGCTCGACCGCAAGCTCGCCAACAAGAGAATCTTCCCTGCGATTGATGTGACGCTTAGTTCCACCCGCCGCGACGACCTTCTCTACGACCCGGTTGTGGGCCAGAGAATGTGGGTTGTACGCCGCTTCCTTTCGGATATGAACTCCATCGAGGCTATGGAACTGCTTCAGGACAGGATGAGGAAGTATCCGACGAACGATGCGTTCCTGCAGAATCTGCAGAACGATGA
>CAYNDY010000022.1:2294-17493 GCA_964396105.1 uncultured Muribaculaceae bacterium | reverse complement strand
GGTGGAAATAGAGGCGTGGGGCGAGGGCGGAAGCATCCGCTTCGATGAAGAAGACAAATATAAATAGGTGTCCATATACTCGTTTATATGGCCCTAAGGAAGATATATAAACATAAAATTATTAACATACTTAAACACAAATGGTTATGAAAAAGTATCATTTCCTCGCAGTTGTTGCCGTCGCAGCATTGGCAGCCTGCTCGAAAACCGCTCCTGTAGCGGAAACTCCTGACCCTCTTGATGACGGCAGCGCTGTTGCAGTCTCTTTTGCGGCCTATTCTCCGAAAAACATCGATGTGAAATCCACCGGCGCCGTTGAAAACGCCTGGGCCGGCCAGACACTGAAAATCTACGGTTACGACAAGACCGTGACCGATTTCTCCGCAGCAACTCCGTTCATCAACAATGTGGAAGCTGCCGCACCTTCTTCAGGAGTAAAGGGTGAAATCACGGTACTTAATCCGGACTACAACGAGCCGTTCTACTATGTGACAGGCAAGTACTACGACTTCTACGGCTACCACATCGACGATGCTTTCACGGACGATCCTGTGGCACAGGCCGACGGAGTTTATGTTCCTTTCACCATAGACGGTTCCCAGGACCTTATGATTGCGAAGGCTGACCAGGCAACTGACATAGCCTCTGCAGGCGCTTCAATCTCTGCCGACAAGGCCTACAGCGCATACGCAGCCCGTCGCGGAGTGCAGCCGAACCTTCTTTTCCATCATCTTCTCTCCCGTTTCACCTTCAACATCGTTGCAGGTTCCGAGACAGGAAGCAAAATCAATGTCGACGCAATCAAGATGGTTTCCAAATCAAGCGGACAGCTCAAGGTCGTGGGTGAGGACCGCGGTCTTGCAAATGTAAGCGAGACTCTTGACACTCTTGCACTTATGGAAAAGCAGGACGGGGAAATGGTCGCTCTTACTCCTGTGCAGCCTGATACTTACGCCGAGGCGCGTGACAATGCAAAGCAGGTCGGCGAGAGCCTTATGGTCATCCCGGGCGAGTCTTCCTACAAGCTTCTGGTTAGCACCTCTCAGGAAGGCGTTGCTACCGAGATTGAGCCTCAGGAGTATGAAATCAATATCGCCAACATCACCGGAGCTCCGGATGGCGCAACAGCTTTCGAGGCCGGATATTCCTACAAGGTCACCCTCGTTATCTACGGACTTGAGGAAGTCAAGTTCACCGTTGAGCTCGAGGAGTGGAAAGACGGTGGTTCAACCATCATCGACCCTGACCTTATCTAACGGGGCGAAGAAAAGGCGGATTGCTGCCTTGCACTCCATCCTTTTTTTCATCCCTGCTAACAGGAATACCATTTAGAATTTAATTTCGAAAATTATGAAAGCTAAATATTTTGTCGTTCTTCTGGGTGGCGCTCTGATGGCTCTTGCGGGCTGTCAGAAGGCCTCTCCGGTCGATGACAACGCCTGGATTTACGATGACTCCAAGCCTGTCCCTGTGCTTTTCAACTCCGCAACCAATGTCGGAGTGAGCACCAAGGCGGTGAAGAGCGGACTCATCGAAGGCAGCGTTATGTCGAACCTCAGCGTCGGAGTGGTCAGCGTCGCCGAGAAAACCAGCGCATCGGAGCCTGTCGCCTGGAGCTCAGACCTTGACGGGTCCATTCTCATCGACAACCTCTCTGTGGAGACTACCGACGACGGGTCCATCGTGTTCAGCCCGAAAATCTACTATCCTTTCGGAAACAAATACGCCTACTCGTTCTACTCCTACTACCCTTACACCAACTCTGACGGAGACACCGCCGAGATTGTGGACAGCACCTACTCCATCACCTACGCCCTCGGCGACACGGACATCCTCTGGGCCAGCGCGAAGGCCGAGGACTACAACGGAGTGGCCGGCTACAACGCCTCATACTGCCGTGCAGTGAAGCAGGACGGGGTTGACTCGCAGTATTATCCGCGTCTTCAGTACTCCCACCTTCTCACCGCGCTCACTTTCCGCATTGTCGGCAAGGACACCGACATCGAGAATTATGACGTGAAAGTGACCGGAATGCAGATTACGGGGACTTCCTCCGAGGCTACTCTCTGCATCGCCGACAGCAACGGCAAGAAATCCGGAGTGCTCACCGGTAACGCTGACGGCGGAAGCATCGGTTTCATCGACCTTTCAGTCGCTCCGACCGCCACTGAGTCACCTCTGTGCACCATCCTTGCTATGCCTGCGGCAAATTACACCGCGGAAATCACCCTCACCGTTGACGGGGCGAACAAGAGCACGGTCAGCCTGAATCTCGGCAAGACCGACGGAACGACCAGCTACGATGCGGGTTACATCTACTCCTTCACCGTCACCATCAACAATCCGCAGGAGATTACAATTGTGGAGACCGGGCTGAACGAGTGGCAGGCTGGAACTAACCCGACTACAGGAACGGAAATATAGCCACTCCTACATTATCAAATTATGAACAGGTTGTTACGCAAATATGTTGTCGCACTTGCCGCTCTCTTCCTGCTCCTTGCGGGGCAGGAGGAAGGGGCCCGTGCGCAGCAGTTTGCACTTCGGTCCAATGCTCTCACAGACGTGCTCCTCACTCCCGACTTCGGGGTGGAAGTTGTCGCGGGGGAAAATATGTCCGTCGCGCTCTCCGTCGCGGGGAACTGGAAGCCATACGGGATGGACTGCCGTCTTGTGGGCGTGCAGCCTCAGTGGCGCTACTGGTTCGGAGGAAGACCTCTCGTGAGGGAATATGTCGGCGTTTCGGCCCTTTTCTGCGCCTACGACCTCAGCTGGAAAGACACCTCATACGCGGGTCTTGCCGGGGGAGTGGGCATAACAGGAGGCTATGTCCTGCCGCTTTCCCCGCGCTGGGGAGTGGAGTTCTCGGGCGGAGTTTCGCTTCTTGGCTTCGGCCAGAAACGGGGCAGCCGCTACGACAACTACGAGGACCTCTCCTCTGACGAGTATAACTCCCGGGGCTACAAACTGCTTCCGACAAATATAGGCGTAACATTCATATTCATAATTAAATAGATTTCCCCAGGGGCTGTCCCAAAGGCAAAATTGACTTTCGGGCACCATCATAGACACAACAATAGACAGCATCGGTTTTGACCCGTAGAAAACTCATATCCCTTTTTCTCTCTCTCCTCATTCCTTTAGCCTCAGGGGCTCAGGAAATGAAGAGGGTTACCGGCTATGTCCTGGACAAGACCACCGGCAAGCCGATTGACCAGAAACAGGTCGGCGTGCAGGTTTACGGCTTCAACACCGTCGCCCAGGCCCAGGATGTGAAGGCGCAGATGGACGGGGATGAGAACTGCTTCGTTGTGCCTGATTCCCAGGCATTTCCGGACGACAACGGCTACTACGAGATCAGCGTCCCGGAGACCGGCGCGCTGATTTTCAAGGCCGAAATGAAGACCGCCGTGCTCGAAAAGGTCAATTTCCGTCTGGAAATCAACGTCAAGATTGAGATGGGCAACTACATCCAGACCAGCCACATCACTGCGGTGCGCGACCAGGTGGGAGTCCTTGACCCTCAGGGAGATATAGAAGGAAACTACCTCAAGGCCCGAAGCACAATCTCCCTTCCGGAAAACAGCGGCAAGACCAACGCCCGGATGATCGTGCAGCCGGTCCTTCTTGACGGTGCCTCAGGCGACACCCTGCGCTTCCTCACCCCGACGGTGATGGACGGGCGGGAATACGGCCTCACCCAGCTTAGGAGAATGAACTACGACCCTTCTCTCGACCCTCTTACCCGTTACCTCAGCCCCGACACCCTTTCCTCCGCGAATCAGACCGTGCACTGGGCCGACACAATCTACCTCGAGCACCCCGAGAGGAACTATCTCGTAAAGGGAATAATCCTTCTGGAGGACTATAACAGGCCATATTTCCGCAAGGACTATTTCCTCGCTTCGTCAAGGCTGAGGCGCCCGCTGAGGTTTCTCGAGTACTCGATGATGCCATATTCCCTCGACCCTGACGAGTACCGCGAAAGGCCGAAAAGGGAAAAGAGGAACACCGCCGGGAATATGTCCCTGAACTTTATGGTGGGAAAGGCCGTGCTTGCCTCTGACGACACGCTCGGGCGCGCCCAGATGGACTCCGTGAGGGTCACTCTCGAAGGCATAATCCACGGCGAGGGCTCATCTTTGAAGGAGTTCCACATCGAGGGCACCGCATCTCCTGACGGCCCGTACGCGGGGAATGTCTCCCTTGCGAAAAAGAGGATGGAATATGCTCTGGGACAGATAGTTTCCACTCTCCCCAAGGCCGTTCGCGACAGGGTCTATATGACTACGACCGCAAAAGTGGCCTCGTGGAACGATGTGGCGGACCTTCTGGAGGCTGATTCGCTCCGGAGTGAGGCCGCTGCAGTTAGAAAAATCGTCGCCGACAACCCTCGGAATCCCGACCGCCAGTGGGCGAGAATCCGTGCCCTGCCGGAATACAAGAGCCTCATCGTGGACTATCTTCCGCGGCTCCGCTCGGTTCACTACCGCTACGGCTACGAGCTTTTCCGCGAGCTCACCCCGGAGGAAATCCTCGACCGCTACGAGAACAACTCCGACTACCGCAGCGGGCGCAAAAAGTTCGCGCTCTACGAGTATTGGCACCTTTTCAATCTCGTGAAAGACCCTGAGCAGCTGGATTCCCTTTACCGGAGGGCCTACAACGAGTCCATCGAGGCGAACGGCCGCCCATGGATTCTTGCGGCGAACAATCTCGCAGCCTCCCTCATCACAAAGGGAGTCGCGGACACGACCCTTCTTTCCTCCTTCATCGACCTTCAGACCCCGGGCGTGAATTTCCACCTTCGGAGGATGAACGGCAGCGGGGAGGACATAGTGAACCCTGAGGCTGTCGTGGCGAACCAGATGATTATGTATGTGATGTGCAACAACTTCCGCAAGGCAGGGCAGCTCACGAACATCCTTCCGGACTCTGAGAAGAACCGTCTTGTGAGGGCGTTCGCGCTCTGTCTCGGAGGCTACTACAAAGGCGGAAACACCCCGGAGCAGCGCTCGAGGGCAAGGGAGGTCTTTGAAACCGTGTCGGAGAGTTCGCCGCTCAACCGCGTGGTGATGCTCCTTGCGATGAACACCAAGTCCTACGACACTCTCGCCGAGGAGGCCATCGCGGCGCTGGATCAGAACGATGCCCTCACGGACTATCTCTGGGCGGTAATATATGGCCGCAGAGGGGCGCGTACCCACGATTTTATGGACGACATCGCGAGCGAGGACTACCTGCTTTCCTGCTTCAGAAAGGACCCGAAATTCGTCAATATAGCCGCCGGAGACGGGGATATTGTCGAGACCATATTCAAGAGCGCTAAGGACAGATATGAAAATGGAGAGTAAAGTTATGGGAAAGTGGGAAAATAGACATTCTGTTTTTGTAGGAGCCGCTTCGCTCGTGGCGACCCTGTTTTTGCTGTGGACGCCTCAGACTTTTGCCGCCGATGCCGACTCCCTCGGCTTCAATGCCCTGCGCTTCAGTATGCAGAAGCGCTACCGTCCCGCGAACGCTCCGTTCCGCAGCGAGCGCTTTCTTGACAACACCTTCATTCGCGCCGACGCCGGTTCCTGGAGCCTCTTTCCTTCCGACTCCTACACCTACTCCTTCGGCCCTGCTGCAAGCCTCGCCTTCGGTAAAAATTACACCCCGCTCAACGCTTTCTCGCTCGGGGTGAATGCCCGGGAGGTCCGTCGCAACGCCGATGCGGCAAGGAACTGGAGCGCCGGAGTGGAAGCCGGCCACAGCCTTGACCTTACGGGGCTTCTTCACGGCTACGACCCCGCCCGCATCCTCTCCGTCTCCACATTCGGCGGAGTGGGCGTTGACTACTGCCGCACGACCGGCATAGTCTCTGACCATAAAAACACCTTCGATTTTTACTTCCGCTTCGCGCTGGATTTCCGCGCACAGGTCGCCCGCGACTGGGACATCTACTTCCGCCCTGCGATTATCGCCGGCAATGAAGGCCTCTCAAACCGCACCTCCTCCACCCGCTGCGAGGTCGGCTACGGCTTCTCGTTCGGAATCCTAAAGTATTTCAACCGCCTGAGAGTTGTTCCTTGCACTTCCTGCGAAGGGGGTCTTTGCGGCGAAGAGCAGACCCTCGGAGAAGGGGAGGGACCACGCACCGCATTCGGGAAGTGGTTATGCGGGGGCGGAGCATACGTCGGAGTTTCCGCCGGAGCGCAGTTCCAGGCTTCGGATCTCGTGACGGAAACAGTTGGCCTGTGGCCTTCCGCCCGCGAAACTGTTGCCCTTTCCTACGGAAGAACACTCGAGGGCCCTCTCGGCGCAAGAGTCTCGGTTTTTTACGGTCGAGACATCTGGAAAGAGTTCGCCGGCGGAAGACAGGTGAGCTGCTACTACGGCGGAGGCCGTCCGGAACTCCTCTTTGACCCCATCTGGTGGACCCGAAACACGAAGAGGTGGTTCTCCCTGCCGCTTATTTTCGGCGCCGAGGCCGGCCTTATGCTAAAACCCGACGACGGCTACACAATCCGCCGCCTCTACCTCGGCCTTTGCGGGGGAGTGCAGGCCAGCTTCCACATAACAAAACGGAGCTCCATCTTCATAGAACCCCGTTTTTCAATAGTCCCGTACTCCTGGAAGTCCAGAAGCAGTTTCGCCCTGGTGAACAGCCTCTCCAACTACTACGACACCCTCTTCTCCATCCAGATAGGCTACACCTTCTCCCTCTCCAGGTAACGCAGTCAAAGATTATGTAATTTTGCGTTATGTAATTTTACATAATGAAATCTTCCCGGCGACCCACTGGATGTGGTTACTCTACTACTTTAATGATAAAATAGTTCTTCTTGCCTTTCTGGGCGAGGATGTACTTGCCGTCGAGGACGGACTCCGTGCCGATCTGGGCGGCGATGTCCGTTACCTTCTCCTTGTTGATGCTTACTCCGTTGCCCTGAATCATCTTGCGGCACTCGGCCTTGGACGGGAAGACTGCGGTCTCAACTGCGAGAAGGTCGATGATGTTGCACGGAAGCTTCGCGGATGGAACCTCGAATGTCTGCACTCCGTCGAAAACCTGGAGGAAAGTCCTCTCGTCGAGGGCCTTCAGCTGGTCTGAAGTGGCGTTGCCAAAGAGAATGCCTGAAGCGGCGAGCGCGTTCTCGTACTCCTTTTCGCCGTGAACCATTGTGGTTACTTCCTTTGCGAGGAGCTTCTGGAGGGAGCGTGCGCCCGGATTCTCCCTGTGGGCGGCAATCGCCTCTTCGATTTCCTCCCTTGAGAGCATCGTGAAGATTTTGATGTATTTCTCTGCGTCAGAGTCACTTACATTGAGCCAGAACTGGTAGAACTCATACGGAGAGGTTCTCTCCGGGTCGAGCCAGATGTTGCCCTTCTCGGTCTTTCCGAACTTGCCTCCGTCGGCCTTGGTGATAAGAGGGCAGGTGAGCGCGTAGGCTTCCTTGCCAAGCATACGGCGGATGAGCTCGGAGCCGGTTGTTATGTTGCCCCACTGGTCTGCGCCGCCCATCTGGAGCGTGCAGCCCTTGTGCTCATAGAGATAGAGGAAATCGTAGCCCTGAAGGAGCTGGTAGGTGAACTCGGTGAAGGACATACCCTCGCGGGACTCGCTTGAGAGCCTCTTTTTGACGCTGTCCTTCGCCATCATATAGTTGACGGTTATGTGCTTTCCGATGTCACGGGTGAAATCAAGGAAGCTCCATCCCTTCATCCAGTCGTAGTTGTTCACAAGTTCCGCGCAATTCGCTGCGCCGGACTCGAAATCAAGGAAACGGGAAAGCTGCTTTTTGATGCAGGCGACATTGTGGGCGAGGGTCTCCTCGTCCAGAAGATTCCTTTCCTGAGACTTCATTGAAGGGTCTCCGATCATTCCGGTTGCGCCTCCAACAAGTGCCAGGGGCTTGTGTCCGCAGCGCTGGAAGTGCTTGAGAATCATAATGCTGACCATATGGCCGATGTGCAGAGAGTCGGCTGTAGGGTCGATTCCCACGTAGGCGGCTGTAGGGCCTTCCATAAGTTTCTCTTCAGTTCCCGGCATAATGTCCTGGATCATACCTCTCCACTTCAGTTCCTCAACAAAATTCTTCATCGAATGATTAAATTTTATGTTTGTTAATGTTTTGTATATGTTCTTATATCCTGCGCCCTGAGCGCAAAGACCGCAAATGTAGCAATTTTATTTGGATTATCTACAGCCATTTTGACAGCCAGTCAAAATAACTCCTGTGCCAGAAAAGCGCATTCTGAGGTTTCAGAATCCAGTGGTTTTCGTTCGGGAACACAATCAGCTCCGAAGGCACTCCCATCATCTGGGCGCAGTTGTAGGCCGCCATTCCCTGGTCGTACGGCACCCTGAAGTCGCTTCCTCCGTGGATTACGAGAAGAGGAGTGTGCCAGTTGCGGATGAGTTTGTGCGGGGAATTGGAATAATGCCTTTTTGCCGTCGGGTTCTCGTCCCACGGAGCTCCTCCGTTGTCCCAGGTCGGGAACCACATCTCCTCGGTCTCCATATACATCTGCTCCTGGTTGAAGATGCCGGCGTGGGCTATGAACGCGTCGTAGGTGTTCCCGTGCACTCCGCACAGGTAATAGACCGAATATCCGCCGTAGCTTGCCCCGCAGGCCGCCATCTTGCCGATGTACGGCTCCTTTTTCATCTCGCGCGCAGCCACCAGATAGTCCTGGATGTTCAGCCCGCAGTAGTCTCCCGAAATCTGCTCGCACCACTCCTGTCCGAAGGCAGTTGTTCCGCGGCGGTTCGGAAGGATTACCACATAACCCATCTCGCACATAAGGCGGTAGTTCCAGCGGTAGGACCAGCTCTGGCTCAGCGTACCCTGAGGGCCTCCGAGGCAGATTTCAATGGCAGGGTAGGTCTTGGCGGGGTCAAACTCGGGCGGGAAAAGCACCCAGGTCAGCATATCCTTTCCGTCGACGGTCTTTATTTGCCGCGCCTCGGTCCGGTGCTCCCGGAGCTGGGAGAAAATGTGTCCGTTTTCGTCGGTAACTTTCGTATATGTCTGATTTTCAGGGTCTATCGCTACGACTTCGGTAGGAAAGTCCATACTCTGCCAGGTCGTGTAGAGAGTCTCTTTTCCGCCGTCGCGGGTGATATGGAACGGAGTGTCGAAGTCGTTCCACTTGTCATCCGCGGTCTTGCGGGTGATATTCCCCTCGAGGTCGGCGCACCAGATGGCCTGCAGACCCTCTGCAAGGGCGTTGAACCAGATGTGCTCGGAGTCCGCGTCCCAAGCGGGAGAGGCGACATTGTATTTGAAATTCGCGGAAAGTTCCTTAACTGAAACCACCTTCATTCCGTCAATTTCCGCCACCATAAGCCTCTGTTTGTCAGCCTCATAGCCGTCTCTTTCCATCGAAATCCAGCAAAGGCGCTTTCCGTCGGGGCTCCAGGAAGGTGTGGTGTCATATCCGCCGTCCATCGGGATCCGGACGCACTCGCCGCTCTGGACATTATAGATGTAAATCTCCGTATCAGTTGAGAATGCGTAATCCTTGCCCTCCTTTTTGCGGCAGGAGTAGGCTATTCTCACTCCGTCAGGGTTCCAGTCCAGCTCTTCAAGTCCGCTGAACGGCTCGGTCGGTAGCTCGTACGGAGAAACTCCTCCGTCCTCCGTACCCTCGCTCCCGAGGATGTCAAAACTGTTCCCGAGGCCCTTCTTCCAGTCGAATGTCGCGACGAAGCTGTGGGGGATTTCCTCTGTCCAGTGGTCCCAGTGGCGGTACATAAGAGTTTGGGTCTCAAAGGCTTCTGCCTTGGGAAGGTCGGAGTAGATCTGCCCCGGGGTCTTTACTCTTCCGGGCACGGAGGTGATGTAGATGAGCTGGTTTTGGTCGGGGGAGAACTTGAATTCGCTGATTCCTCCCTGGACGTCGCTCATCTTGTGGAATTTGCCGAGCGTTCCCTTGCGGGTTACCTTCGCCGAGTAGATCTGCCCGCCCATAAGGAAGGCGACTTTCCGCCCGTCTGCGCTCCAGCGGGCGTTGCTGATGCTCTGTCCGCTGCGGGTCGCTAGAACGGGATTGGAGCCGTCAAGGTTGCTGATATAGAGGTTGCGGCAGGAGCGGTTCTGCTCGATTGAAGTGTAGGAAACTCCGTAGAGAAGCCTCCCTCCGTCGGGGGAGACCTGCGGGTCCGAGAGCCTTCCGAGCGAAAGCATAACTTCGGGGGTCATAACAGAGTCCTTCACCTCGATTTCGCTCCTTCCGATGAACTCGCCGGAGTTTTCCTTGTCTTTTGATAATGTTCCCATAGTGATGCAGACTGCGGCTCCGACGATAATCAGAGCCCAAATTGCGATGATTTTTTTAGTATGTTTACTCATTTTGATATATGTTTTCTTTCCTTTATCCTGCACGTCCCGGGGGGGGGATTTCATTCACTCAGGGGCCACAGGGCAAATCCCTACATAACCCTTCCCCTGTACATCCTCGCCACGTCTTCGGCATCGCTGCGAAGCCTCTCCCGAACCTTCGCCGGGGAGAGAACCTCGATGCGCGGGCCGTATTTTCTGAGCTCGAAATAGAGGTCGTCGCTGTCCGGGCTCACAAAAATAGAAAAATATGTCCATTCTCCGTCCTTCCTGAGCATTTTTTGACTGTGGTGGAGCGGAAGGTCGGCGATATATTTCGCCTGCACCTCCTTGCAGCGGAACTCTACGGTGCATCCCTTTTCGCCCTCGCGGGGAATGTAGGTGCCGAATGAGGTGGCAAGAAGGGTGCTGAGATCAAACGATGCGGGGAAAGTGAAGCTCTCGCCTGTCTTTTCAAGGGAGAGCACCCTGTCGAGGGAATAGCAGCGAAGGGCGTCCCTCTCGATGCAGAAGCCGTAGAGATACCATCTCCGCTTGTCCTCCTTGAGGGCGTAGGGCTTCACCGTGAGAGCTTCCGGGGCCTCGCTTGAGTATTTGCGGTATTCAATCTTGATGACCCTTCCCTCCAGCATAGCCTCCATAACCGGGGTGAGAAAACTCTGCCCCGAGGGGATTGTCTCCACCTCAATCCGTCCGCTGAGCGACTCCTGGCCCTTTTCCAGCAGGGAGTTCACAGTGAAACTGTCTATGAGCCATTGCGCCGCGCCGCTTCCGCCCAGACGGTTGCCAGGGTCGATGCGGTAGGTGTTGGTGCTGCGGTCGCAGACTATCCCCACTCCGAAAACCTCCTGCACCGCGTCCTTGTAGTTTATGAAGGTGCGGCGGGTGAGAGTCTCGGAAAATCTTCGCTCGAATTTCGAGGAGATTTCCTCAAGGCCGATGCCGCCGCTTCCTGCATCCAGCACGGTCTGCATCAACCATAAATATTTAGTAATCAGTTCCGAAACCATATTTTTGCTATTCTATTCCTATATGGAAGTTTCAGCTAATTTGGCTATAGTCTTTGATTGAGTACTTGTCTTTGCGCAGCTCGGCGAGGAGGGAGGCGTTCTTCCCCTGGGAGAGCGTCGGGTCTTCCTCCAGAACCGCCATCGCGGCCCCCCGCGCGGCGGAAAGAATCACTCCGTCCTTTGCAAGAGAAGCGATGTTAAGCTCGATAGGCAGTCCGCTCTGCTGGGTGCCCTCCAGATCGCCGGGCCCCCTCATCTTCATATCCTCCTCCGCAATCTCGAACCCGTTTTCGGTCCTGCACATAAGCTCAATCCTGTTCCGGGACTCCTTGCTCATCTTCTGCCCCGTCATCAGAACGCAGTAGGACTTTTCGCTTCCGCGGCCCACGCGGCCCCGCAGCTGATGGAGCTGGCTCAGGCCGAATCTCTCCGCGCTTTCAATCACCATCACGCTCGCGTTCGGCACATCCACTCCCACCTCAATAACCGTCGTAGCCACAAGAATGTCGGCCCTTCCGGCGGCGAAGGCGTCCATATTGAAATCCTTTTCCTCGTTGTCCAGTTTTCCGTGCACCACCGCAATCCTGTAGGGCGGGAACGGGAAATACTGCCGGATGGCCTCAATTCCGTTCTCAAGGTTCTGATAGTCAAGCTTTTCGTTCTCGAAAATTATAGGATAGACAATAAAAACCTGCCTCCCTGCGGCAATCTCCTGTTTGAGGAAGCGATACATAGCGCTGCGCTTGCTCTCCGTGCCGTGGATGGTCTTCACAGGTTTTCTTCCCGGCGGAAGTTCCTTGATTACAGACACATCCAGGTCACCGTAGAAGGTCATCGCAAGGGTCCTCGGGATAGGGGTCGCGGTCATAACGAGAATGTGCGGAGGCCTCCCGTCGCTGCCTTTTGCCCAAAGACGGGACCTCTGGTCCACTCCGAAGCGGTGCTGCTCGTCGACGATTGCAAGGCCGAGCCGCTTGAAAACCACCGTGTCCTCAATCAGGGCGTGTGTGCCCACGATTATTCCTATGCTGCCGTCCTCGAGTCCGGCGTGGACTTCGCGGCGCTCGGCCGTGCGGGTGCTGCCCGTAAGGAGTGCGGCCCTAACCCCCGTCGGGGCGAGATATTTCCTGAGATTCTTGAAGTGCTGCTGGGCGAGCACCTCGGTCGGAGCCATAATGCAGGCCTGGTAGCCGTTGCCCACCGCAATCAGCGCGCTGAGCACCGCCACGAGCGTCTTTCCGCTGCCCACATCCCCCTGCAGAAGCCGGTTCATCTGATGCCCCGACTTCATATCATCCCTGATTTCGGTAATCACCTTTTTCTGGTCGCCGGTGAGCGGGAAGGGGAGCGCTTCGTAGCACTTGTTGAACGCTTCGCCCACCTTCGGCATCGGGATGCCGTTGTCCGCGCGGCTTCGGCGGAAGCGTTGCCTGAGGAGCGAAAGCTGAAGCAGGAACAGCTCCTCGAATTTAAGACGGAAGCGGGCCCTTTCCAGAGCCTCGGCACTCTCCGGGAAGTGGACGTTGCGAAGGGCATATCGAAGGGGCACAAGGCCGTATTTCTGGAGAATGTAGTCCGGAAGAGGGTCTTCCTGCAGGCCGAGCGAAACGTTCAGCGCCCCCTGCATAATCCGGCCCATAACCTTCCCGGTGATGCCGCAGTTTTTGAGCTTTTCGCTGGAGGAGTACACGCCCACGAACTTGCCGCCCGGGGCTGGGGCGCCTCCCACTGCGGGCGTTCCGCTCTCCGGGCGGTCAATCTCGGGGTGGACGATGCTGAAGCGCCCGTTGAACTCGGTCGGCTTCCCGAAAAAGACGAAGACGCCGCCCGCGGAGAGCTTCTCGTAGGTCCATTTTATCCCCTTGAAAAAGGTCATCTCCATCTCTCCGCTCTGATCCCTTACCCAGACGCACATCCTCTTCACCCCGTTGAATCTGAAGGTGGCGAGCTTTTCCCCCTCCACTGCGCCCTTGTCGGTGTAAACCTCTATCCTCGAAACAGTTGCAATAATCTGTACATACGCAAGGTCGGCCCTCACATCGGCAATCCTGGTGAAGGTCGTGCGGTCGATGTAGCGGAACGGATAGACCCGCAGAAGGTCCGAGGCGGTTTCCACGCCCCATTCACGCCTCAGCGCGTCAGCCCTTTTGGGGCCGACTCCCGGGAGAAACTGTATTTCGGTGTCGTGCGGTATCATATCTCTGCAAATTTACGAATTTTTAGTATATTTGCGGGTTATTCAAACGCAATAAAACTATACATATATGGCAGAGGATAAAAAAATAATAGTCGGCATCACTCAGGGTGATGGAAACGGCATCGGATATGAAGTCATAATCAAGGCGCTCGCGGACGAAAGAATTCTGGATTTCTGCACGCCGGTCATCTACGGGTCTTCGAAGATTTTCGGATTCTACAAAAAACTCATCCACAACCTCGACAAACCCATCAATACCAATGTGATAACCTCCGCCGAGGAGGCCCACGAAAAGAGGGTGAACATCGTCAACTGCCTCCCGGACAATGTCTATGTGGAGCCTGGCCAGTCCACTCCCGAGTCCGCAAAATCGGCAATGATTGCTCTTGAAAGGGCAGTAGAGGACATCAAGGCGGGGACCATCGACGTCCTTGTGACCGCCCCGTTCAACAAAAGGGCTATGGCGAACGAAGGCTTCGGTTTCACGGGCCACACCGAGTACCTCGAGAAGGAGTTCGGAGTTGACGAGGTTTGTATGATTATGGTGAGCGACAACCTCAAGGTGGGCGTTGTCACAGGTCACATTCCTCTGAAAGATGTCCCTACATCCATCTCCACGGAGAAAATCGTCAGCAAGCTTCGCCTTATGAAGCATTCGCTCGAGAGGGATTTCGGAGTGGAGTCGCCTAAGATTGCCGTGCTGGGGCTCAACCCTCACTGCGGCGACGGCGGACTGCTGGGCGAGGAGGAGAAGAACATTATCCTTCCGGCTGTGCAACAGGCTGTTTCAGAGGGCATTCTCGCCTTCGGACCGTATTCTCCTGACGGCTTCTTCGGACTGGGGAACTACTCCAAGTTCGACGCGGTTCTCGCAATGTACCACGACCAGGGGCTCATTCCGTTCAAGGCTCTCGCGTTCTCCGAGGGGGTGAACTTCACGGCGGGCCTTCCTATCGTGAGGACCTCTCCTGACCACGGCACCGCCTACGAGATGGCAGGCCGCGACGAGGCCGATCCGCGCTCTATGATGTCTTCAATCTACACGGCTATGGATGTGTTCAAGCGCCAGAAGGCCTACGACAAGCTGGTTGCCGGCAGGATGAAGACTAAGGCGCCTGATACTGAAATTAAGCCGAGAAACGGACGCGTAATCGAGTGACGGGGCTTCATCCCCTGCTCTTAGTATTACTTTATGCATAACTTATAGTTTTTATGGCAGAAAGTTCAAATAGTTCGGCTACGACCAGGCCTCCCATTTATCTTTATACTGACGGGGCTTCGAGCGGAAATCCCGGCCCCGGGGGCTATGGGGTGGTGCTTCGCTGCGGAACCTACCGGAAGGAGATGAGCGGCGGATTCGCCCTCACGACCAACAACCGGATGGAGCTTCTTGCCGTAATCAAGGGTCTGGAAGCCATCAAGTGGCATCCCGCTACGGTCCACGTGGTGAGCGACTCCTCATATGTCGTGAACGCCATCAACAACGGCTGGCTCTCTTCCTGGAAGGCCAAAGGCTTCGCCAAAAAGAAAAATCCCGACCTCTGGATGAGGCTGGACTCCCTTCTTTCCGCCCACAGCGTCACCTTCCATTGGATCAAGGGCCACGCGGGACATCCTGAGAACGAGCGGTGCGACTCCCTTGCAGTCGCCGCCGGAGCCGGCGC
>CAYNDY010000022.1:0-2194 GCA_964396105.1 uncultured Muribaculaceae bacterium | reverse complement strand
GACAAATTGAAATAAAAAATAAAAGATATATGGCACTCGCTGACATTTTCAAAAAACTGTTCGGAACAAAGGCCGACAGAGATATGAAGGCAATAAAACCGCTTCTGGACAAGGTCCTTGCGGCATACGCTGACATAGACAAACTTTCAAACGATGAACTCAGGGCAAAGACCGCGGAACTTCGCGCTCTTGTCGCTTCCCGCATCGCCGATGACGAAAAGAGAATCGCCGAAATCAAGGAGGAACTCGACCGCGACATTCCTGTTGACGAGAAGGAAAAACTCGCAACGGAGTCCGACAAGCTCACCAAAAAGGTGGACGAAGACATCGAAGCAGCTCTGAATGAGATACTTCCCGAGGCTTTCGCCATTATGAAATCCACCGCCCGCCGCTTCGCACAGAACGCCGAAGTGGAGGTCACCGCAAACGATTTCGACCGCTCCCTCGCCGCATCCCACGACTTCGTCAAGATTCGCCCGGGCAAGAACGGCGAACCTGACAAGGCAGTCTGGTTCAACTCCTGGACTGCAGGCGGCAACAAGGTCACCTGGGATATGGTCCACTACGATGTCCAGCTCATCGGCGGAATCGTCCTCCATCAGGGAAAAATCGCCGAGATGGCAACCGGAGAAGGAAAAACCCTCGTGGCAACCCTCCCTGTGTTCCTCAACGCCATCGCCGGCAAGGGCGTGCACGTTGTGACAGTCAACGACTACCTCTCCAAACGTGACTCCGAGTGGATGGGCCCTCTGTATATGTTCCACGGACTCAGCGTGGACTGCATCGACAAGCACGAGCCTAACTCCGACGCCCGCCGCAAGGCCTACTCCTGCGACATCACCTTCGGAACCAACAACGAATTCGGCTTCGACTACCTCCGTGACAATATGGCATTCAGCCAGCAGGACCTCGTGCAGAGAAAGCACCACTACGCAATTGTCGATGAGGTGGATTCAGTGCTCATCGACGACGCCAGGACTCCGCTCATCATCTCCGGACCTGTGGAGAAAGGCGATGACCAGCAGTTCGCCCAGTACAAGCCGTATGTGGAGACCCTCTACAACAAGCAGAAGGCTCTCGTGACAACTATTCTCAACGACGCGAAGCGCCTTATCGGCGAAGGCAACGAAAAAGAGGGAGGAGTGCTTCTCTACCGTGCCTACAAGGGCTATCCTAAGTATCGCCCGCTCATCAAGTTCCTCAGCGAACCGGGTATGAAGCAGCTGATGCAGAAGGTGGAGAACTACTATATGCAGGACAACGAGAAGGAGATGCCGTACATCACCGACCCGCTCTACTTCGTCATCAACGAGAAGCAGAACAGCGTGGATATGACCGACAAGGGCCGCGACCTTCTGACAGGAAGCGTGAGCGACGAGAATTTCTTCGTCCTGCCGGATGTTGGAAGCGCAATCGCCGAGATTGAAAAGACCACCACCGACCCTGCCGAGAAACGCCGCAAGAAAGACGAGCTTATGGCCGACTTCGCCCTCAAGAGCGAAAGGGTCCACACCGTCATCCAGCTTCTGAAAGCCTACACAATGTTCGAACTCAATGTGGACTACATCATCTCAGAGGACGGTAAAGTGAAGATTGTGGACGAGCAGACCGGCCGTATTATGGAGGGACGCCGCTGGAGCGACGGACTCCACCAGGCTGTCGAGGCGAAGGAAAACGTGAAGGTGGAGGCTGCGACCCAGACATTCGCAACCATCACCCTTCAGAACTACTTCCGTATGTACCACAAGCTTGCCGGTATGACCGGTACGGCGGAAACGGAGGCGGGCGAGTTCTGGAGCATCTACAAACTGGATGTTGTCGTGATCCCGACTAACAAACCGGTTATCCGCGTGGACCACAACGACTTGATTTACAAGACAAAGAAAGCTAAATACGACGCCGTAATCGAAAAGGTCGTCGAACTCAAGGAGCAGGGCCGTCCGGTCCTTGTGGGTACGACAGACGTGGACACTTCCGAGCTCCTCGAGAGGATGTTCCGCCGCCGCGGCATCAAGGCCCAGGTGCTCAACGCCAAGCAGCACGCCCGTGAGGCGGAGGTTGTCGCACAGGCCGGTCAGAGCAGCACTGTTACAATCGCCACCAATATGGCGGGCCGTGGAACGGATATCAAACTTTCCCCGGAGGTGAAGGCCGCAGGCGGACTTGCCATCATCGGCACCGAGCGCCACGACAG
>CAYNDY010000021.1:0-17637 GCA_964396105.1 uncultured Muribaculaceae bacterium | reverse complement strand
AGTGGACGCGGACTTCCTGAAGAAGCATCCGGACGTCTACCGCAGCGGCGACTACGCCGGAAAAACGGGCATTGAGGCTGCTATGGAGGATGTCCTGAGGGGTGAAAAGGGCTACAATATCTACCTGCGCAACTCCTCCAACAAAATCGAATCCCGCTTCAGGGACGGCGAGATGGACAAGGAGGCTGTGCCGGGAAAGGAAATCACCGCCACAATCGACGCCGAGCTCCAGCACTACGGGCAGATGCTGATGGAGAACAAAGTGGGCTCTCTCGTCGCCATCGAGCCCTCCACGGGCGAGGTGCTTACGATGGTTTCAAGCCCCGGAATTGACGTGGATATGCTCGCCGACATCGGCAGCCACTACTCCGAAATCGTGAACAACCCCTACAAGCCTATGTTCAACCGCGCAGTCCAGGCCGCCTACCCTCCGGGCTCGGTGTTCAAGCTGGTGAACGCGCTCATCGGACTCCAGGAAGGGGTCGTTCAACCCGGCACGATGCATCCCTGCAGCAGGGGCTACCACTTCGGAAAAAACAAGCTCGGCTGCCACGCGCACAAGTCCCCGATAAACCTCGAAGAGTCCATTATGATGTCCTGCAACGCCTACTACTGCTATGTGCTCAGGGACATAATCGACAACCCGAAATACAAGAATGTGGCCGACGGACTCGACCATTGGAATGAGTACGTGAGCAGTTTCGGCTTCGGCCACAGGCTCGGGAGCGACTTCCCTTCCGAACTCGGAGGCTTCGTTCCGAACGCCAAATACTACAACCGCCACTACGGCAAGGGCGGCTGGAAGTCCCTCACCGTCATCTCCCTTTCCATCGGCCAGGGAGAGCTCGGATGCACCCCGCTCCACCTTGCGAATCTCTGCGCCACGGTGGCTAACCGAGGCTACTACTACATCCCCCACATCATCAAGGACTCGGAGAACTACACCATCGACGACAAATACCGCGAGAAGCACTACACTCTCGTGGACACGACGAATTTCCCGAAAGTGATAAACGGAATGTACCGCGCGGTGAACAGCGGCTTCGGCTCCGGCGGAACGGCCAGCATCGCCGCGGTGAAGGGTCTGGAGATTTGCGGAAAGACAGGAACGGCCCAGAATCCGCACGGAGCGGACAACTCCGTGTTCATCTGCTTCGCGCCCAAGGACAACCCGAAAATCGCCGTCGCTGCCTACGTCGAGAACGGAGGATTCGGTGCCACCTGGGCCGCCCCTATTGCCTCTCTGCTGGTGGAAAAGTACCTCACCGGGGAAATCTCCGAAGAGAGGAAGCCTCTGGAGACGAGGATATTGGACGCGAACCTTATGGACCGGGTAAAGGTCAAAAAATAGGGCTGAGAGGGAACGGCGCTTTCAACAGGAATATAATTCAAGTTAGGATATGGGACTCTACGACAACAGGACAAACAGGAGAAGCCTGGTGAAAACCATCGACTGGTGGCTTGTGCTCTGCTATTTCCTTCTTGTCGTCATCGGAATCCTCAACATCTACGCCTCCGTCCACTCCATCGACGGAGGAAACATTTTCGACATCCACCTCCGCAGCGGGAAACAGATAATGTGGTTCGGAATTTCGCTCCTAGCGGGCATTCTCATCCTTTTCGCAATCCCTGTGAGGGTCTATGAAGGGTTTTCCCTGCCGGTATACCTTATAACCCTGGTGCTGCTGGTCGCGGTGATTTTCCTGAGTTCCGACATCAAGGGCTCCCACTCCTGGTTCGCCCTGGGGCCGATCCGCTTCCAGCCTGCCGAAATCTCCAAGATGACGACCTCGCTGATGCTGGCGACGCTGATGAGCCAGGTGGACTACAAAATCAACAAGGCGAGGGACTTTTTTCTCACTGCGGCAATCATCCTGATTCCGATGCTCATAATCGTCGCACAGAAGGAAACGGGCTCCGCCCTGGTGTATTGCGGATTCATCTTTATGCTCTACCGCGAAGGGCTCTCCGGCTGGTTCATCTTCATCGGCGGCGTGGCGATTCTTGTCTTCATCCTCACGCTCAAGTTCAGTCCTTATGTTTCGATTCTGTGCCTCGGAGTGATAGTTTCGAGCTACATCGCCATCCGCAGCGGCAAGACCAAATGGCTTCTTATCATAGGCATCCCTCTCACGGTGCTTTTCGCATTTATGCCGATGATTTTCAATAAGATAGCAGAGGCTATCGGCAACCCGGACTCGTTCTTTATGAAACTCAAGCCGGTCTATCTCCTCGCTCTTTGCGCCTTCGCCGCCCTGCCGTTCGTGATTCGCAGCGCCTACAGGGGCCGCCACTTCTACACGGGAGTGGCCCTCGTTGCCCTCGCCCTCGGGGTTGCGTTCACCTACTCCGTGGATTTCCTTTTCAACGATGTGCTCCAGGAGCACCAGAGAGGCCGAATCGAGGTGCTTCTCGGTCTGAAGGACGACCCTGCGGGAGTGGGCTACAATGTGAACCAGTCGATGATTGCAATCGGCTCGGGCGGTCTTTTCGGGAAAGGCTACCTTCAGGGCACGCAGACCACCTACGGGTTTGTCCCGGAGCAGGCGACGGATTTCATCTTCTGCACCATAGGCGAGGAGTGGGGCTTTCTGGGCTCCGCAGCCGTCGTGCTCATCTTCGTCTTTATGATCTGGAGAATCATCCTTGACGCCGAACACAGCCGCGAGGCTTTTACCCGCATCTACGGCTACTGCCTCGCCTGCTGCCTTTTTATGCACCTTGTAATAAACATCGGAATGACCATAGGGCTTATGCCGGTCATAGGCATCCCGCTTCCGTTCATAAGTTACGGAGGCTCGGCCCTGCTGTCTTTCTCAACAATGTTCTTTATTTTCCTAGCACTGGACAAAAATGAAAAAAAATACTTCTGAAAGGCCGACTAAAAAGCGGTCTACCGCGTTGTTCTCCTTGCCCAAATCCTCACAACCCAAAGGTTGCTCCGGTGTTGGGCGCGTCGAGAGCCTTGTATCCCATCTTTTTATCCGACCTTTCACATTATTGATGGCGGTTATGTTTTTGGGATTGGGTGCGGCTCTGCCCTGCGCCGGGCAGAGCTCCTCATCGACTTCCACTCTGAATGTATCCTCAGAGGGCATTTCAGGGCCTCAGGGAGTCACGATTGAGTGGGACAACGACATCCGCTCCATCCGCCTCAACGACATCCCGAACTTCGCCTACAAGTACGACGACTACCTGCAGCTTACCCCTGCCGCGGCAATGATTCTGATGAGAGCCTGCGGCGTGGAGGGACGAAGCCGCACGGGAGGACAGTGGCTCAGCGCGGAGGCCTTCTCTACGGCGATTATGGCGGCGGCTGTGAACGGCATCAAATACAGCGTCAAGCGCCTCCGTCCCGACGAGAGCACCCGCAATTCCTTCCCTTCGGGCCACACCGCAACTGCGTTTATGTGCGCGACGATGCTCCACAAGGAGTACGGCTGGAAGTACCCGTGGCTGAGTTTTGTCGCCTACACTGCGGCAAGTTTCACCGGAGCGTCAAGGATTATGAACCACCGCCACTGGAGCACCGACGTTCTTGCGGGAGCGGTGATAGGAGTGGGCTCAGTGGAACTGGGCTACCTCATCAACGACGCGATTTTCAAAAAGAAAAACCTCACAGACTGCTGGGAGCCGCTCTGCTTTGACCCTGACAAATCCCTTTCCTACTATTCTCTCGAAGCCCTGTACGGCCACCGCTACGGACTCGGGGGCGATGCGCTTAGCGGCGGAGTTGTAGCCATCCAGGGAGACTTTCCGCTTCATCCGCGCTTTTCGGCCCGCCTTCGCCTCGGCATCAATTCCCTGAGGCAGAAGGGTTCCGAGTCCTACACCGCTGCAGCAAATGGCCTCACGAGCAATTTCTACGACTACCTCGCGGGCGCAGTCTGGAACTATCCTTTCTGCAAGGGCATTCTGGGCGTTGAGGCAGGGGCGCTCGTCGGCGGAGGCTACCGCAGTCCGCACTGCCCTGAGGCGATGCAGGAGGTCGTTAGCAAGGGCTACGGCGAAATCTCGCTCGGAGGCGCCTTCGCGGTGCGCCTCGGCAGCAACTTCAA
This sequence comes from uncultured Muribaculaceae bacterium, assembly GCA_964396105.1. Classification (GTDB taxonomy): domain Bacteria; phylum Bacteroidota; class Bacteroidia; order Bacteroidales; family UBA932; genus Cryptobacteroides. The sequence continues at coordinate 13,579 of CAYNDY010000021.1, read as the reverse complement.
GGTGCGCCTGCTCGCCGAGTATGATCTGCTGCTGCCGGTCAACCACTCAATTCTTATTGCCTTCGGCAGCTCCTTCTTCTGGTAACAGGGCGCCTTGAAGCGGTCTGCTTCGTTGTTCTCCCATTTCCAATAGTATAAAACAAAAAAAACTGGTCAGGACACTGTCCTGACCAGTTTTTTATTGGTTGCGAGCCTTGATTAAGCCTCAGCCGGAGTCTCAGCTGCAGGAGCCTCAGCAACAGGAGCCTCAGCTGCCGGAGCAGCCTCTGCCTTCTTTGCGCGGCTACGACGGGTAGTCTTCTTGGCCTCTTTCTTTGCAGTTGCTGCGAGAGCTGCCTCATTGAAGTCAACGAGTTCGATGATTGCAGTGTCTGCGCCGTCACCCTGACGGAAGCCGGTCTTGAGAACCCTCGTGTATCCGCCCGGACGGTCAGCCACCTTAGGAGCGACTGTGCGGAACAGTTCTGTAACGGCCTCTTTCTGCTTGAGATAGCTGAAAACGGTACGGCGAGAAGCTGTAGAATCGTCCTTGGACTTGGTGATGAGCGGCTCGACATAAATCTTGAGAGCCTTAGCCTTGGCTACAGTCGTCTGAATCCTCTTGTTGAGGATGAGAGAACAAGCCATATTTGAAAGCAAAGCCTTGCGGTGTCCGCTTTTGCGACCAAGGTGATTGATTGCCTTATTGTGTCTCATACTTTATACGTTCTTTTTCTTTTGTTCAATATTATACTTTGTTACATCCATCCCGAACGAAAGATGCATCTTGTCAACCAGCAGGTCGATTTCGTTGAGAGACTTCCTTCCGAAGTTGCGGAACTTCATAAGTTCTGCCCTTGAGTAGGAAACCAGGTCGGCGAAAGTGTCGATGTCGGCAGCCTTCAGACAGTTGTATGCGCGGACTGAAAGACCCATATCAGAGAGCTTGGTGAGAAGGAGATGCCTCATATGGAGTGCCTCCTCGTCAAGTTCCGTTGTGTCTGACTCGATGGTGCTTTCAAGGGCGATCTTCTTGTCGTCGGTGAACAGCTTGAAGTGATAGATAAGGATGTTTGCAGCCTCCTGAAGAGCTGTGTTCGGAGAGATGGAACCGTCGGTTACAATCTCAAGGTTCAGCTTTTCGTAGTCGGTCTTCTGCTCCACACGCCAGTTCTCGACAGTCCAGTTGACATTGCGGATAGGGGTGTAGATTGCATCCACCGGAATGGTTCCGATAGGAGTGTTCTCATCCCTGTTCTCGTCAGCGGGAACGAAGCCGCGTCCCTTTGCAACCGTGAGAGAAATCTCAAGTTTAACGGACGGCTCCAGAGAGCAGATGTGAAGCTCAGGGTTCAACACCGTGAAAGAAGACAATCCCTTGGAGATCTCCTCGGCGGTAAACTCCTGCTTGCCGCTGATTACGATGTTTGCCACCTCAGAATCAACGGTCTCGACCATTCTCTTGAAGCGTACCTGCTTGAGGTTCAGGATGATGTCCTGCATACCCTCAACGACGCCGGGGATGGTTGCGAACTCGTGGTCCACGCCGGAGATCTTGATTGAGTTGATAGCAAAACCCTCTAGTGAGGACAGGAGGATACGGCGGAGGGCGTTACCGATTGTCTGACCGTAGCCAGGCTCAAGCGGCCTGAACTCGAAACGGCCGACGGTGTCGGTTCCCTCAAGCATAATCACCTTGTCCGGTTTCTGAAATGCTAAGATTGCCATAATGCTTTTTGGTGTTTAATTTTTACTTGGAGTACAACTCGACGATAAGCTGCTCGTTGATGGTCTCAGGGATTTCCTCACGTACAGGGACGTTGAGATATTTTCCGGTGAGAGTCTTCGCGTCAAACTCAAGCCAAGAGTACTTGTGAGCTGAAGCCACGCTGTTGGTGATGACCTCAAGGCTCTTTGACCTCTCGCGGACTGCAACTGTGTCACCCGGCTTTACGATAGCGGAAGGAATGTTGCAAACCTCGCCGTTGAGGGTGATGTGGCAGTGGAGGACAAGCTGACGTGCGGCTGCCCTTGTAGGAGCGATGCCAAGACGGTAAACGATGTTGTCAAGCCTAGACTCAAGAAGGAAGATAAGGTTCTCACCCTTCTGACCCTTCATACGGGAAGCCTTCTCGTAGATGTTGCGGAACTGCCTCTCGAGAACGCCGTAGGTGTATTTAACCTTCTGTTTCTCCTTGAGCTGTGTGCCGTACTCGGATAATTTCTTGCGCTTGCGTGCAAGACCGTGCTGTCCCGGAGGATAGTTTCTCTTTTCGAAATCCTTGTCCGTTCCGAAGATCGGCTCGCCGAATTTACGGGCGATTTTGGTGGTAGGTCCAGTATATCTTGCCATAGTAATACTTACTTTAGATTGTTACACATTAAACTTTACGACGGCCCTTTGGTCTGCAACCATTGTGCGGCATAGGAGTAACATCTATGATCTCGGTAACCTCGATACCTGCACCGTGGATAGTCCTGATGGCAGACTCACGTCCTGCACCCGGACCCTTGACATACGCCTTCACCTTGCGGAGTCCGAGGTCGTATGCTGTCTTAGCGCAATCCTCTGCAGCGACCTGTGCTGCGTACGGAGTGTTCTTCTTTGATCCCCTGAAACCGCTCTTTCCTGCAGATGACCAGCTGATCACCTGACCTGTGCTGTTAGTCAGGGAAATGATTACGTTGTTGAAGGTTGATGAAATATGTGCCTCGCCTACGGCTTCAACCTTGACAACTCTTTTCTTTGCTGCTGTTGTTTTCTTTGCCATAATTCATCAATTATTTAGTTGCCTTCTTCTTGTTTGCAACGGTTTTCTTCTTGCCCTTGCGTGTACGGGCGTTGTTCTTTGTGCTCTGACCGCGAACCGGAAGTCCGAGACGGTGGCGTATGCCCCTGTAGCATCCGATATCCATCAAACGCTTGATGTTCATCTGGATGGAAGAACGGAGTTCACCCTCGATCTTGTACTCGTTGGCGATGATGCTGCGGATACCCGCAATCTGCTCATCATTCCAGTCACCGCACTTGATGCCATAATCGATGCCAAGCTCGGAAAGAATTTTCCTTGCGGAGCTGCGGCCGATTCCGAAGATATAGGTAAGACCTATCTCTCCCCTTTTGTTGTTAGGTAAATCAACACCGGCTATTCTTGCCATAATTATCTAATACTTAAATTGTTAACAAATACTTATTATCCCTGGCGCATCTTGAACTTAGGGTTCTTCTTGCAGATGATGTAAAGACGGCCTTTGCGCTTTACGATCTTGCAGTCTTCGCTGCGCTTCTTTATGGATGCTTTTACTTTCATAACTGAATGTTTTATTTATATCTGAAAGAAATTCTTCCTTTTGATAAATCGTAAGGTGACATCTCGACCTTCACCCTGTCGCCCGGCAGAATCTTGATGTAGTTCATCCTCATCTTTCCGGAAATGTGGGCGATGATGACGTGACCATTCTCAAGCTCCACCTTGAACATTGCATTCGGCAAAGTCTCGATGATAACGCCTTCCTGTTCGATTGCTGATTGTTTCGGCATAAAATATCACTTTAAAATTTAACAGAGTTTTCAATGAATTCAAAGGTTGACAGCTGCTCAGCGTGGCCTTTTCTGACAACAACCGTAAGCTCGTAGTGCGCCGCGTTCTTGTGATCAGCAGTGTGTACGGCCCAACCGTTTTTATTTAAGTACACATTTCTGCTGCCCGCAGTAATCATCGGCTCAATACAGATTGTCATTCCGTTTCTGAGCTTCGGCCCGTGTCCCTGCCTTCCGTAATTGGGAACGCCAGGGGACTCGTGCATCGCCGTGCCGATACCGTGACCTTCAAGTTCACGTACGACACCGAAACCGAACGACTCGGCATACGTTTGCACCGCGTGTCCTATGTCGCCTACGCGCGCCCCGTCAACAGCCGCCGCAATTCCCCTGTAGAGGGATTCGCGGGTCACCCGAAGGAGTTTCAGAGTTTCCTCATCCACCTCCCCCACAGGGAAGGTGTATGCGGAATCTCCGTTATATCCCTTGTAGTAGGTGCCGCAGTCCACAGAGACGATGTCGCCGTCTTTGAGTACATAATCGGATGGGAATCCGTGTACAACGACATCGTTCACAGACATACACAGCGCTGCGGGAAAACCGTCAAATCCGAGGAAGCTTGGTATAGCTCCGTTGTCACGGATAAAAGTCTCAGCCACCCTATTCAACTCGAGAGTTGTCACACCAGGAGCGACCATCTTACCGACTTCCGCCAATGTCTTGGAAACGAGAATCCCGTTTTCCCTCATCAGCTCTATTTCCTCTTCAGTTTTCGGTGCAACCATTTTTCCAAAGAACTTCATCGAAATTACATACCTGAACGTCCTTTCAGACGGCCAGTCTTCATCAATCCGTCATAATGACGCATCAAAAGATAGCTTTCTATCTGCTGAAGGGTGTCCAGAACTACGCCCACGAGGATAAGGAGGGATGTACCTCCGTAGAAGCTCGCGAACTTGTTGTTGATTCCGAACACGACTGCGAATGCAGGGAAAATCGCGATGAGAGCAAGGAAGATGGAGCCCGGGAGGGTAACCCTTGACATAATTGAGTCAAGATACTCCACGGTCTTCTTTCCTGGCTTCACGCCCGGGATGAACCCGCCGTTCTTTCTCATATCCTCGGCCATCATTGTCGGGTTGACCGTGACGGCTGTGTAGAAATATGTGAAGAGGATGACGAGTAATCCGAACACTACATTGTACCATACGCCTGTGTAGTCGCTGAAGGTGGCTGCAAGACCTCTCGTAGCGTCAAACTTCGAGAAGATGAGCGGGAAGAGCATCATAGCCTGGGCGAAGATGATAGGCATAACGCCGGCTGCGTTGATCTTCATCGGAATGTACTGGCGTACTCCGCCGTACTGCTTGTTTCCGACAACCCTCTTAGCGTACTGTACAGGAACTTTCCTTACGGCCTGAACGAGTGCGATTGCTGCAACGAACACGAAGAAGAGAACTACCAGCTCAATGATAAGGAGAAGGACTCCTCCGACTGAGGTGCTGAACTTCGCGGAAACCTCGGCTGCGAGTGCGAAAGGAAGTCTCGCGATGATTCCGACCATAATGATGAGGGAGATACCGTTTCCGATTCCGCGGTCGGTAATCCTTTCACCAAGCCACATCACGAACATTGTTCCGCCGATGAGGATGATGGTTGAAACGAGGTTGTACCAGAAGTTGGACCAGCCGAGCTGGTTGACGGCTACGAATGCGCTTGCAGGAAGCTGCTGGTGAAGCGCAGCCATATAGGCAGGACCCTGGATGCAGAGAATCAGGATGGTGAGGTACCTCGTGTACTGATTCATCTTTCTCCGTCCGCTTTCGCCCTCCATCTGCATTTTGCGGAAATAAGGGACGAAAACACCAAGAAGCTGGATGACGATGGAAGCCGAGATGTACGGCATCACACCCAGCGCGAAGATTGAAGCGTTACCGAATGCGCCGCCGGAGAACATATCCAGGAGGCCTACGAGACCTTCCTGAGCGAAGTCCTGCATCTTGGCGATCTGGCTACCGTCAATGCCCGGAAGCACGATAAAGCTGCCGAGACGATAGACGAGTATCAGGAGGAGGGTATATCCTATCCTCTTCCTGAGCTCCTCAATCTTGAAGATGTTCTTGATTGTCTGAATAAACTTCTTCATTATTATTCGATTGTGTTAACTTTTCCACCGGCAGCCTCAATCTTTGCGACTGCGCTCTTGGAGAATGCGTTGGCGGAAACCTCAACCGCTACGGAAATTTCGCCGTTTCCGAGAATCTTGATGAGGTCGTTCTTGCTTGCGTATCCTGCATCGCAGATGACGTCAGGGTTGATTACATTGATGCCGTTCTCGCTTGCGATAGCCTGAAGGACAGCAATGTTGACAGCCTTGTACTCAACGCGGTTAGGACTGGTGAAGCCGAACTTAGGAAGCCTTCTCTGGATAGGCATCTGACCGCCTTCGAATCCGGTCTTGCGGGAGTAACCTGAACGTGCCTGAGCACCCTTGTGACCGCGGGTTGATGTTCCGCCGTGTCCTGAGCCTTCGCCGCGTCCGATTCTTTTCTCTCTTCCCTTTGAACCTGCTGCAGGTTTCAATTCATTCAATTTCATATTCTGCCCTCCTTATTTTACTTCTTCAACTGTTACAAGGTGAAGGACTCTTTCGAGCATACCTTTTGACTCAGCGGTAAGCTCCACCTCCACAGTCTGATGAAGCCTGTGAATGCCGAGAGACTTGAGATTTGCGATCTGCCTCTTGGTGGCTCCATTCTTACTCTTGATCTGGGTAATCTTTACTTTTGCCATATTCCTGCCCTCCTTAACCTTTAAACACTCTGCTCATAGGAATACCGCGAAGTCCCGCAACAGTGTAGGCGTCGCGCATCTCGGTGAGAGCTGCAACGGTAGCCTTAACAAGGTTGTGAGGGTTTGAGGATCCCTTTGACTTTGCGAGCACGTTGTGGATTCCGACAGACTCGAAAACGACACGCATCGCACCGCCGGCCTTTACTCCGGTACCCGGAGCGGCAGGCTTCATAAATACGCGTGCACCGCCGAATTTTGCCTCCTGCTCGTGAGGAATTGTGTGATTGAGCACAGGAACCTTCACGAGGTTCTTCTTTGCGTCCTCAACTCCCTTGGAGATTGCAGTAGTGACCTCATTGGCTTTTCCAAGACCATAACCGACAACGCCGTTCTCGTCACCTACAACAACAATGGCTGCAAAACTGAAGTGACGACCACCCTTAGTAACCTTGGTTACTCTCTGGATGGCAACCAACCTGTCCTTGAGCTCAAGGTCAGATGTCTTTACTTTCTTAACATTTGTATTTGCCATAGTCTTAATTTTTTAGAAAATCAGGCCACCTTCGCGGGCAGCATCAGCCAAACTTTTAACCCTTCCGTGATAGAGGTAGCCTCCACGGTCGAAGGAAATCGTGGTGATTCCCTTGGCGAGGGCGCGCTCTGCGATCTTCTTTCCGACGATTGCAGCGGCCTCGACGCCGGTCTTGCCCTTGCACTCTGCGGCAAGTTCCTTGTCATTTGAAGCGGCAGCTGCGAGAGTGATGCCCTTCAAATCGTCAACAACCTGAACGTAAATCTGCTTGTTGCTTCTGAAAACAACCATTCTCGGTCTCTCAGCAGTACCATTAACGACTTTACGAATACGGTAGTGAATTCTTTTTCTTCTTTCAATTTTATTCAATGCCATAACTTAGTCCTCCCATTATTTAGCGCCTGCTGATTTACCGGCCTTACGACGAAGCTGTTCACCGACGAACTTGATACCCTTGCCCTTGTAAGGCTCCGGCTTGCGGAGTGAACGGATCTTCGCAGCGACCTGTCCGATAAGCTGTTTGTCGCAGCTCTTGAGTACGAGCACAGGGTTGGCACCCTTCTTCACCGGCTCTGCCTCAGCTTTGATCTCTGAAGGAAGGAGAAGGTGAATCTCGTGAGAATATCCGAGTGCGAAAACGAGTGTCTGTCCTACGACATCCACACGGTAACCGACACCGACGAGCTCCTGCTTGATTGTGTAGCCCTCTGAAACGCCGACAACCATATTGTGGATGAGAGCGCGGTAGAGGCCGTGCAGCGAGCGGTGACGCGGCTGGTCAGTCGGACGGGTAACTTTTACTTCATTTCCCTCTACAGTGACAGTGATGTCCGGATCTACTTTCTGGCTCAGCTGTCCGAGAGGTCCTTTAACCTTAACCACATTTCCGGCTGCAACCTCAACGGTCACTCCGGCAGGAAGGCGTACAGGCAATTTACCTATTCTTGACATTATTCTACTGTTTTTAGATTAATAAACATAACACAAAACCTCACCGCCGACGTTCAGGTCTTTAGCCTCTTTGTCAGTGATGACGCCCTTTGAAGTTGAGATGATCGCGATGCCGAGGCCGTTGAGGACGCGTGGCATATTCTCTACATCGACATACTTCCTGAGGCCCGGCCTGGAAATCCTCTCGATGTGCTTGATAGCCGCTGTCTTGGTCTGCGGGTGATACTTCAGAGCGATCTTGATTGTGTTGAAAGGAGTGCCTTCAACTACCTTGTAGCTGAGGATGTAGCCTTTCTCGCAAAGAATCTTGGTGATTGCGAGCTTCATCTTTGAAGAAGGAACCTCGACAATCTTCTTGCCTACTGAGTAGGCATTGCGGACTCTTGTAAGATAATCTGCAATTGGATCAGTCATTTTTTTAATCCTTTTTAGTGGATCGGCATCCGTGGATGCCCGATATCCGATTGTTAATAATATAGTTAATAAAATAGTTCCGGTTTACCAGCTTGCCTTCTTGACGCCCGGGATAAGACCGTTGCTTGCCATCTCGCGGAACTGGATACGGCTGATGCCGAACATCCTCATATAACCTCTCGGTCTTCCGGTAAGAGAGCAACGGTTGTGCATACGGCAAGGAGCTGAGTTCTTAGGGAGCTTGTCCAAAGCTGCCCAGTCACCTGCTTCCTTGAGAGCTTTCCTCTTCTCGGCGTATTTAGCAACCAACTTCGCGCGTTTAACTTCGCGAGCCTTCATTGATTCTTTTGCCATCTTATAAATCTTTATTTGTTATTTTTCTTGAAAGGCAGACCGAATGCAGCGAGAAGTGCGTGAGCCTCCTCGTCAGTCTTGGCTGTAGTCACGAAAGTGATTTCCATTCCGAGAATCTTGGTAATCTTGTCGATGTCGATTTCAGGGAAGATAATCTGCTCCTTGATTCCGAGGGTGTAGTTGCCCTTGCCGTCCATCTTCTCGGAGATTCCGTTGAAGTCGCGGATACGCGGGAGGGAGATGCGGATGAGCCTCTCGAGGAACTCATACATCTTCACGCCGCGGAGGGTGACCTTCGTTCCGATAGGCATACCCTTACGGAGTTTGAAGTTGGAAATATCCTTGCGGGACTCGGTTACGATGGCTTTCTGGCCGGTGATGATTGAAAGCTCCTGCTGAGCTACCTCAACGAGCTTCTTGTCTCCGGTTGCAGAACCGACACCTTCGTTTATAGTGATTTTCTCGAGCTTCGGAACCTGCATCACTGTAGTGTAGCCGAACTGCTTTGTAAGCTTTGAGATGATCTCTTCCTTGTAGAGTTTCTTAAGTGCAGGGACATATCCTGCAGGAACTGTCTGTGCTGCCGGTGCAGCTGCTGCCTGTTTCTTTGCCATTACTTAATCTCCTCTCCTGATTTTTTAGAAACGCGAACCTTCTTGCCATCTTCCTTGATCTTGAAGCCGACCTTTGTAGGGCCGCCCTTTGCAGGGTCAATGAGCTGAAGATTGGAGATGTGAATTCCGGCTTCCTGTTTAACAATACCACCCTGAGGGTTCTTTGCGTTTGGTTTGGTATGCTTTGACACCATATTGATGCCCTCAACGATTGCGCGGTTCTTGTCTGTAAGAACCTCGAGCACCTTACCGGTTTTGCCTTTGTCGTTACCGGCATTTACATAAACGGTGTCACCTTTTTTAATTCTGTTCATAATCTCGATAAATTAGAGGACCTCCGGTGCCAGTGAAACGATTTTCATATAATTCTCGCGAAGCTCCCTTGCGACAGGTCCGAAAATACGCGTTCCGCGGATTTCGCCCTGGTTGTTGAGGAGGACGCAAGCATTGTCGTCGAAGCGGATGTATGAACCATCGGCGCGACGGATTTCTTTCTTTGTGCGAACGACAACAGCCTTTGAGACAGAGCCCTTCTTAGCGTCACCACCAGGGAGAGCGCTCTTGACTGCAACGACTATCTTGTCACCCACTTTTGCATAACGGTGGCGGGTACCGCCCAGAACGCGGATGCAAAGGACTTCCTTCGCGCCGCTGTTGTCAGCCACCTGTAAACGTGATTCCTGCTGTATCATTGCTACTTAACTTTTTCTACGATTTCAACTAATCTCCAGTTCTTTGTCTTGCTGAGAGGACGGGTTTCCATAATGAGAACTGTGTCTCCTACGCTGCACTCGTTCTTCTCATCGTGTGCGACGAACTTGGTGGTCTTCTTGACGAACTTGCCGTACATCGGGTGCATTTCCTTAGTCTTTACCGCTACGACGATGGATTTGTCCATCTTGTTGCTGACTACAACACCTATTCTTTCCTTGCGAAGATTTCTTTCCATAATGAGAATTCAAATTAGTTCTGTTTCTCTTTTTCTGCAAGGACGAACATCATACGGGCGATATCGGTCTTTGCCTTCTTGATTTTTGAGGTATCCTCTAACGGAGAGATGGAGTGATTCATTTTCATTGAGGAAACGTTGGCTTTCTCAATTGCGATCCTGTCGCGGAGATCCGCTACTGACATTTCGCGTACTTCAGTGATTTTCATATTCTCTGCTCCATTAAATTATTCAACATAGTCTCTACGTACCACGAACTTGGTGGTTACAGGAAGTTTCTGAGCGCCCAGGCGGAGTGCCTCTTTAGCGACCTCCATAGGAACACCCTCGGCCTCGATAAGAATACGGCCCGGGGTTACAGGGCATACGAATCCCTCCGGATTACCCTTACCTTTACCCATACGCACCTCGGCAGGTTTCCTTGTGTAAGGCTTGTCAGGGAAGATTCTGATCCAGATTTTTCCCTCACGCTTCATATAACGTGAAACCGCCTGACGAGCAGCCTCGATCTGACGGCCGGTAAGCCAACAATTCTCCAAGGTCTTGATGCCAAAAGAACCGAAAGCGAGCTGGTTGCCTCTCTGGGCAAGGCCCTTCATACGGCCTTTTTGCTGCCTTCTGAATTTTGTTTTCTTTGGTTGTAACATTGTTTATTGCTTTTGAATTAATTATTCAATAATACCTAACCCATTGAGTGATAGACAGTTGGGCATACTACCCCCAATTTTTAGGACTGCAAAGGTACGAAAAAATCTCGGATTCCAAACATTTTTTCAAAAATTTTTCAACTTTTTTGACCGGGATTTTCAACAATTAAAAACAAGACTTTCAGCAAGTTACAAAGGTTGAAGAAAAATAATTCTCATCATTTTCGACCGCGCCGTCCAAAGGTCCGGCGACGAATCTTGTCTATTCCATAGGATGGTCTCAAATCTGGGCATCCTGCATTTTTCGCAGGAGATATTCCCGCATCTGGGGCTCGGTGACATCGTAGACGGGGTTGAGCTGACGGAAATTCGCATCTTCTGAAAAGTGACCCGAGAGGAGCATCGCCACAATGTTTTTTCGCTTGAGATTGAATTGCGAATAACTTATCGCCGAATCTATCCCGGCAGCGATGTCCCCGCCGTTTCGGATGATGCAGTAGACATCATAGTAATCCCTGAATTTCATTCTTCTGAGCATAACCTCAAGTTTCATCGTAAGTATTGCCGAGGGCGGGGCTATGCGGATATTGCCCTGATAGGGAATGGGTTCCATCCGGGGCATATATTTATCGCTCACATAGAAGGATATTTTCACTCCGCACACAAGAAAAATCACCTGGTCGAACCCGAGCATATCCATATTGTCGATATGACCGACCTTCGCCTCCAGTTCCTTCGAAATGGCCGGCCAGTCAACTTCAGGTTTCTCGTCCCTGGATATTCTCCAGGCCATAAAATCCAGATCTTCGCTCTGCCGGTGTCCCAGCTGCAGGGCAAGCGCAGTGCCCCCGCAAAGCACATAATGCGAGATGCAGTCAAGGGAGGCCACCTTGTCAATTATCGCCTCAATGTTTTCAGTAAGTCCCTTACGCATATTCCATTGCTTCATTTATTTTTTCAAGTTCCTTTTTCCGGAGGAATTTCTCCGGGTCACGAATGCCGAAATAGTATTGGGCAATCATCATATTCAGCTGCTCCATATATTCACCCTGACCCGCCATTCTTTCCTCCCACACCTTCCGGACGAATTTGAGAGTGAAGAGTTCGAAAAGATGAGAAATGTCGTCCATATCAAGATGTATCAGCGTTTTTTCCACCAAATCTTCATCGCTGACATCTCCCTCCTCCACCTGAGAGTACGACCAGAAAGCATTGGCACTCTTCAATTTGGCAAAAAGAGAAGACCTCAATTTCGCCCGATATGCCACTGCTGCATCCTCCTGCTGCATTTTCAGAAGAGTGCCGCATTCAAGGGAAAAATACGACTCCACCCTCAGCGCCTGCTGAAGAGTCAGGGGCCGTTCTCCGGAAACGACATAGCTCAGACTCTGTCTGGAAATCCCGCATTTGCGGGCAAGTTCCGACTGCGAAATGCCCTTTCCCGAGGAGAGTTTCAATATATATTCACCGGTCATTATATATCTTTGTTAACAAATCTGTTGACAAAGATATATAAGAAACGCCAAAAAGCAAATTAAAATCGCGCGAAAAATCAGCCTCTGTCACCGCTGTTGCAAAGGGACGAAGAATTAGCCGTTGGGGAAAAATAGAATGCCAAACTTGGCCAAGTTTAATGCGAAAGAGACTTGACGTCCATTCTTTCGTGAAGGATTCTTATCACAGTTATTTCTTCGGGACTTACTCTCTTGTAGAAAATGATATGCTTGCGAGCCTTGCGTCCCTTCAGACCGGGCGAGACATTGGCATAATCTCTTGGAGCAAGAACTGAAGATTCCACCGACTCTTCGCGACAAGCATCAATGATTGCACGATAGTAAACATCCGCCTGAGACGGAGACCATTCCAGGGAGGAATATCTCCAGATGGAGGTCAAATCCTCAACCGCCTTGTTTGTAAAATTGACTTTACCCATAACACTCGGCACTATTCAACCTCGACAGATGCTCCTCGGGAGAGAAATCCTCGGCGACTCCGCTCTCTTCTCCTTCCTTAATCGCAGCTTTCAATTCAAGCAATTTGGCTTCGTTCTCCTCCAGCAGTCTTAAGCCTGCCCGAATGACCTCGCTGGCGTTATTATAGCGTCCGCGCTCAATATTTTCCCTAATAAAATTCTCGAAATACTCTCCGAGAGCGACTGATGTAGTTTTCATTGCCAATCCATTTTTGGCAAAGTTACCAATATTTGGTAATTTAGCAACAACATTCCCCATAATTATTGATTCATTTGCATTTCACACTGCAAAGGGACGAAGAATTAGCCGTTTAATGAAGCTTCAACGGATAAAAATATGGAATCGGGCTTAGAGACGCCTGAAAGGGCGATTCTGTAATAAAAAACTACAAATCGTTTTACAACGATTCACTCGAAATTTCGCAATGCCTAGAAACCCTACATTGAAAATCAGCGAGTTAGAGGCAGAAACTATGTAATAGCCGTTGAAAAATGCCCCGATTAAAAAGAAACCGGGAGCCTCAGGACGGAGGGGAAGAGGGACTTGTAGGAAACTGCGACCGCTTTTATGAGGTAGGGATTCTCTTCTTCCGTGAGGACATCGAAGAAATGGGTGCGTGCGCGGCGCAGAAGATCTGCGTGGGGATATGTAAAATATGGACGGACAACGGCGCCGAGAAACCTTACTCCCTTTTCCATCGGGACAAGATGCACCTTCTTCGGATGCAGTTTAAGCGAAAGAGTCTCCTTCAGGAAATGCCTTATCCGGGGGATTGCCTGCAGAAGCTCTTCCTTTGACTGCGAAACCAGATAAAAATCATCCACATAGCGTC
>CAYNDY010000020.1:6717-17839 GCA_964396105.1 uncultured Muribaculaceae bacterium | reverse complement strand
CCGAGGTCTGGCACAGTATGCAGGCGTCGATCGAGAGGGGACTGGACCGGGAGGGAGTGCTTCCGGGCCCCCTGCACCTAAGGCGCAAAGCCGCGTCCTATTTCATCCGGGCCGAGGGCTATAAGGATGTTCTGCGCACGCGGGGGCTCATTTTCGCGTATGCCCTTGCCGTGAGCGAGGAGAATGCCTCCGGAGGAACCATTGTCACCGCGCCGACCTGCGGGTCCTGCGGGGTGCTTCCGAGCGTGCTCTACCACCTGAAGAAGGTCTATGATTTCAGCGACAGCCGCATCATCCGTTCCCTTGCCACAGCCGCCCTCGTGGGCAATGTGGTGAAGACCAACGCTTCCATCTCGGGCGCCGAGGTGGGCTGCCAGGGAGAGGTGGGGGTCGCCTGCGCGATGACTGCCGCTGCGGCGAATCAGCTGATGGGCGGCACTCCGGCGCAGATTGAGTACGCGGCCGAGATGGGCCTTGAGCACCACCTCGGGATGACCTGCGACCCTGTCTGCGGAATGGTGCAGATCCCGTGCATCGAGCGCAACGCCTACGCTGCCGCCCGCGCTCTGGACGCGAACATCTACGCCTCCTACACCGACGGCCTGCACCGCGTCTCCTTCGACCAGGTTGTGAAGGTGATGAAGCAGACCGGAAAGGACCTGCCGTCTCTCTACAAGGAAACCGGCGAGGGCGGGCTCGCGAAAGAGCTCGAATAAGGCGCTAAAATGGGGAGGTCCTCGTTATAAATCTGAGATAAAATTCCTTTCAGTATAACTTGGCAAAAAGTTAACCTTTTTATTTTTGGCGGATGAAAATCTGCAGCGGACACCCCTCGAAATCGAAATTCTCTCTCAGGCGGTTCTCCAGGAAGCGCTTGTAAGGCTCCTTGATGTACTGCGGGAGGTTGCAGAAGAACGCGAACGACGGGCTGCGGGTCGGAAGCTGGGTCACATACTTGATTTTGATGTACTTGCCCTTCCACGCAGGCGGCGGATAGTTCTGAATCTCCGGGAGAAGCACCTCGTTGAGGCGGGAGGTAGGAATCTTCTTCGAGTAGTTCTCGTAAACCTTCTCCGCTGCGGTCAGCACGTCCATAATCCTCTGCTTGTTGATGACCGAGGTGAACAGAATCGGGATGTCGTTGTTCGGGGCTATGCGGGCCTTGATGCCTTCGATGTACTGTTTCATCGTGTTGCTGTCCTTCTCCACGGTGTCCCACTTGTTCACCACCAGCACACAGCCCTTGCGGTTGCGCTGGATGAGGTTGAAGATGCTCATATCCTGGGCCTCGATTCCGAGAGCCGCGTCCACCATAAGGATGCAGACGTCGGAGTGTTCGATGGCGCGGATCGAGCGCATAACCGAGTAGAACTCAAGGTCTTCGTGCACCTTGTTCTTCTTGCGCATTCCGGCGGTGTCCACGAGCATAAACTCGTGTCCGAACTTGTTGTAGAGGGTGGAGATGGAGTCGCGGGTGGTGCCGGCGATAGGGGTCACGATGTTCCTCTCGGTGCCGAGAAGGGCGTTGGTGAGGGAGGATTTGCCCACATTCGGACGGCCCACGATGGCAAAGTGGGGGAGTTCCGGGTGGGAGTCGTTGTTCGCGGTGGCGTCGTCCGGGAGCTGCCTTACGATTTCGTCCAGAAGGTCTCCCGTTCCGCCTCCGTTGGCGGCCGAGATGCTCCAGACTTCGCCGAGTCCGAGGCCGTAGAACTGGTAGGTGTCATAGACCTTTTCTCCGGAGTCCACCTTGTTGACGGCGAGAACCACCTTTTTGCCGCTTTTTCGCAGCATCGCGGCGATTTCCTCGTCGTAGTCGGTGATGCCGGAAGCCGCCTCGACCATAAAGAGGACGAGGTCGGACTCTTCGACTGCGAGTACAACCTGTTTGCGGATTTCCTCTTCGAAGATGTCGTCGGAGTTGGAGGTGTATCCGCCCGTGTCGACGACTGAAAATTCGGTTCCGCACCATTCACATTTTCCGTAGTGACGATCCCTCGTGACTCCGGCGGTCTCGTCCACGATGGCCTGACGCATCCCCACCAGACGGTTGAAGAGCGTCGATTTGCCCACGTTCGGACGGCCTACTATAGCTACAAGTGCCATATTCTATTCCTTTTAAATTATTATGATCTCACGACTATATATACGGCCTCACGGCCGGAATCTTACCTAAAATAATGCTGCAATCCGTTTTTTACCTATTTTTTCGGTTTCAGATCACATCCGGAGCAGGCGCTGCAGCCAAGTTCCTCGCAGCTCCACTCCTTCTTCTCCCCGTTCTTTCCCGCTTTCTCCCGCAGCATCCTCATCTCGTCCTCCTTGACGCAGTGGATGCCCAGCTTTTTCATATTCTTGTTGCGGGAAATCTCCGTCTCGGGAAACTGTCCGTTCTTCCGGAATATGATGTTGAAAGCCAGGCCCACAAAGCAGAAGGCCAAAATGATGAGAACTGCGAGAAATACTTTCATAATTAGCAATAATGTCTAAGTCGCATAAGTGGCAGATGCGCCGCTTATGCGGCTTCGGGGCTTAGTATATGAAGGAGGTACTGATTGGCTGCGAATTGTAAACCTTGTCGATCACAGATGCGAACACCTCGGTCATTGAGCAGACGGTAATCTTGCTCTTGTCGTCCTCGGGTTTCTGTGAAAGCGGAATCGTGTCGGAAACAATCACCTCCTCAAGCGCGCTGTCTGCAATTTTCTTGTAGGCGCTGCCTGAGAAAACCGGGTGGGTTGCGCAGGCCCTTACGCTCAGCGCTCCCATCTCCTTGAGCACGTTGGCAGCCTTGGTGAGAGTGCCGGCCGTGTCAATCATATCGTCCACGATGATGATGTTCTTGCCCTCCACCTCGCCGATTGCTGTGATGGAGCCCACTACATTCGCTCTCTCACGGGACTTGTGGCAGATGATGACCGGGCACTGAAGGTGCTTTGCATACGCCAGAGCCCTCTTCGCGCCTCCCATATCAGGAGCGGCGATTGCGAGGTTCTCGATGTTGAGGGACTTGATATAAGGGATGAAAATTGAGCTTGCGTAGAGGTGGTCCACAGGGAAATCGAAGAATCCCTGAATCTGGTCGGCGTGGAGGTCGCAGGTCATAACCCTGTCACACCCGGCTGCGTGAAGCAGGTTTGCCACGAGTTTCGCGCCGATTGAAACCCTCGGACGGTCTTTCCTGTCCTGCCTTGCCCAGCCGAAATAAGGCATAACTGCAACGACCTTGTAGGCGGAAGCCCTGCGTGCGGCGTCGCACATAAGCAGCAGCTCCATCAGGTTGTCTGTCGGAGGGAAAGTAGATTGGATGATGAAAACAGTCGCGCCTCGGACACTCTCCAGATAGGCCGGCTGGAACTCACCGTCGCTGAATGTTACGGTTTCTGCCTGTCCAAGTTCAAGATTTAGACATTTTGCCACTTTCAGAGCGAAGTCTTTTGATGCTCTGCAGGCGAATAATTTGATCTGATGTTCTCTATCCATCGTACTATATATGTTTAAAAAGTTCTCAAGTAGTTTCCTTGTTTCTTATATAATCTTCTTTCAAAGTGCCTTTATGCCCTATCTCTATCTCTACATCCTATCTCTACATATCCCCGTAGGGGTTGTTGGGGGCCTGGGCTTTGGCTTCTTCCTCCGCTTTCTTCATTCCGTCGAGGATCGTGCCGATGTAATCCAGGATTTCTTCGCGGCCGGCTCCGGTTTCCGATGAGCTTACAAAACACGGCGGAAGGCTTTCCCAGAACTCCAGCAGCTGCGTCTTGTCCTTTTCAATCTGGGAGGCGAGCGCATTCGGGCCGAGTTTGTCCCCCTTTGTGAAGACCACCGCGAACGGAATCTGCCTCTCGCCGAGTTCCACCAGGAAATCAAGGTCTATCTTGCCGATGTCGTGCCTACTGTCGATAAGGACGAAGAGGCAGGCCATATCCGGCGAAAGGTTTATGTAGTTGTTGATGACCTGACGGATTTTCCCCCGCTCGTTTTCCGATGCTTTGGCATATCCATAGCCCGGAAGGTCCACGAGGTACCAGCTGCGGTTGATGAGAAAATGGTTCACGAGACGCGTTTTGCCCGGTTTGGCGGAGGTCATCGCGAGGCCTTTGCGGCCTGTCAGCATATTGATTAGCGAGGACTTGCCCACGTTGCTCCGGCCGATGAAGGCAAATTCGGGGAAACGCTGTTTCGGCCTCTCCGACACGCGTGTGCTGCTTCCCGAAAATAATGCGTCCGTAATTTTCATCGCTTAAATGACAAGTATTAACCTAATCCCCCGTTCAATTAAGCCGCAAAGATACATATTTTCTCCCGTTTTTTACCTTTTGGCCCCACTCATTTTCAAATTTTATTTTTCTTGAAATTACACCTCTGATTTTAAATATATTTCCCTAAATTTGTGGGTCTATGGAAAAGGAATTTTATACGCTTATGCAGTTGCAGACCCTTGTGCGCGAGGGTCTGGAGGAGATGTTCCCCGAAAGGCTGTGGGTGAAGGCCGAGGTCTCGTCAATAAACGCCAAGCTCGGTGGACACTGCTACCTTGAACTCTCACAGACTGAGGATGAGCGGGTTGTGGCCAAATGCCGCGCCGTCTGCTGGGCCTCCCGCTGGAGAGTTCTCCAGCCCGCTTTCGAGAGCGTGACCGGGGAGCCGATCAAGGCCGGGATGGAAATCCTCGTGCAGGTGCAGGTGAGCTACAGCGAGCTCTACGGCTTCTCCCTTTCCATCACCGACATCAACCCCGAGTTTTCGCTCGGAAAGAAGGAGGACCTGAGGCTCAAGACCATCAAACGCCTTCAGGATGAGGGACTTATGGACCGCCAGAAGAGCCTCTCTTTCCCCGCTCTGCCCTGGAGGTTCGCGGTTGTCTCCGCCTCCGATGCCGCCGGCTACGGCGATTTTGTGCGCCACCTTTCGGAAAACGAGTTCGGCTTTTCGTTCTCTCTGACGCTTTTCCCTGCCGCGATGCAGGGTGAGAGCTGTCCGGGGAGCATTGCCGACGCGCTTTCGGAGGTTTCGCAGAGAAAGGACGAGTTCGACGCCGTTTTCGTTCTTCGCGGCGGCGGAAGCACTCTGGACCTCGCGCCCTTTGACGACTACACGATGGCGCGCGCGATTGCCCTCTGCCCGCTTCCGGTGCTCACCGCGGTGGGCCACGACCGCGACTACCACGTCTGCGATATGGTCGCCTACTCCTTCCTCAAGACCCCTACGGCCCTTGCTGACGAGATTCTGGGCATATTCGAGGCCGAGGACGCTCGGCTGGGGGATTTTGCCGCGAGGATGAGGCTTGCATTCACCAACCGCCTCAATGCGATGGAGCTTCGCCTGCAGAACCTCAGGACGAGGATTGTTTCCGCCGACCCGAGAAATATCCTGAAGAGGGGCTATGTTCTCGTTGCGGGCGGCGACGGGGTGATTGTGAAAAAGGCCGGGGCGCTCCGGAAGGGGGATTCTCTCCGGGTTATGTTTTCCGACGGAACCGCCGTTGCCCAGGTTCAGGAAGTAACTCGGAAATGAGCCTGTGCCCTTAGACAATAGAATGATATATAGACATTTACAAGAGCGGAATTTGAAATATGGAAGATAAGAACGAAACTTTTGACTACGCTGCGGCGGTGGCCGAGCTGGAGAAGATTGCTGCTACGGTGGAAAATCCGGAAACGCCCATCGACGACATCGACAAGTACCTCAAGCGCTCCGAGGAGCTGATTGCGGCGTGCCGAAATTGGCTGCGAGGCGTCCGCGAAAAAGTTAAATAAGAGCGGTCTGCCGCGCCAGGCGGCTTGTGCGCTTATAAATAAGGAAGCAATAGAGATATACAATAATGTATAACATATAGTATAACATAACTGATAACCACAACAATATAGCCCCAAACGACTATGGATAAAAAAGTTCCTAAAATATACGAGACCGACCCCTGGCTGGAGCCCTACAAGGGGGTGATTGACGCGCGGCACGCGAGAGTTGAGCGCCTTCGGGAGAGGCTCAGCGTGGACGGCTCGCTCTCCAAAGGGATGAACAACCACCTCTACTACGGCCTGCACCGCACCCCGGACCGTAAATGGGTGTTCAGGGAGTGGGCCCCGAACGCCACCAGGATCTACCTCATCGGAGAATTCAACAACTGGAAACGCACCGAGGCGTATGCCCTCAGGCCCCTTGGAGGCGGAAACTGGGAGATTGTCCTCGACGACTTTTTCCTCAGCCACGGCACCCTCTACAAACTCTTCATCGAGTGGCCGGGCGGAGGAGCGGAGAGGCTCCCTTCGTATGTCACCCGCACCGTCCAGGACCCAGAGACCAAGGCATTCTGCGCCGAGGTCTGGGACCCCGAAAAGCCCTACAGGTGGCGCCACCGCCGTCCTTCCGCCCGTCCCCATCCTCTTATATATGAGTGCCACATAGGAATGAGCGGCGAGAAGGAGGGAGTTTCCACCTTCACCGAATTTAGGAAGAACGTGCTCCCGAAGGTCGCCGACCTCGGCTATGACACCCTTCAGATTATGGCCCTGCAGGAGCATCCCTACTACGGCTCCTTCGGCTACCAGGTCTCCAATTTCTACGCCCTCAGCTCCCGTTTCGGCACCCCTGAGGAGTTCAAGGCCCTTGTGGACGCGGCTCACGGGAAGGGCATAGCCGTCGTTATGGACATTGTCCACTCCCACTCGGTTGACAACGAGGCGGAGGGGCTCAGCCTTTTCGACGGACGGGAAGACCTCTATTTCTATAAAGGCCCGCAGGGCCATCATCCCGCCTGGGGCTCCCGCTGCTTCGACTACGGCAAGGACGAAACCAAGTATTTCCTGCTTTCCAACTGCAAATACTGGATGGAGGAGTACCGCATCGACGGTTTCCGCTTCGACGGAGTGACGAGTATGCTCTACTGGGACCACGGCCTCGGAAAGGCCTTCAACGGATATGACGACTACTTCAACGGCTCCGTGGACGAGAACGCCGTCGATTATCTCGCCCTCGCTAACATCCTCATCCACGAGGAGAACCCCGCGGCGTTCACAATCGCCGAGGATGTGAGCGGAATGGCGGGCCTTGCGGCTCCGTTCGAGGCCGGGGGAGTGGGCTTCGACTTCAGGATGGCGATGGGAATTGCCGACAACTGGATAAAATGGATCAAGACCCTCAGCGACGAGCAGTGGAGCATGGGTGAAATCTGGTGGCAGCTCACCAACAAGAGGGCGGACGAGAAGACAATCAGCTACGCCGAGTGCCACGACCAGGCGATGGTGGGCGACAAGACCATCATTTTCCGCCTTCTCGACGCGGAGATGTACACTTCGATGAATGTGGATTCCCAGTCCCCGACCATCGACCGCGGCATAGCCCTCCACAAGATGATCCGCCTCGTGACCCTTGCAACGGCTGGGGGAGGCTACCTCAATTTTATGGGCAACGAATTCGGGCACCCGGAGTGGATCGATTTCCCGCGCGAGGGGAACGGATGGTCCTACAAATATGCCCGGAGGCAGTGGTCGCTTGCCGAACCTGACTATCTGAGGTATAAATATTTGAGGAATTTTGACAAGGCAATGATCGCTCTGGCTAAGTCTGAGGGCATATTGGACTCCGCGCCCGAACTTCTGGTGCAGGACGAGGAGAAAAAAATTCTTATTTTCCTCAGAAAAAATTGTATCTTTGCCGCGAATTTCAATCCCACCGAATCCTTTGTGGACTACGGCTTTGCGGCTCCCCGGGGCAAGTGGGTAGATATCCTCACCACAGATGAAAAGGAATTTGACGGGTTCGGAAGGCTGTCGCACGACGAGCACCTTACAGTTCCGCTAAAGAACGCCAATGGGAACGACAGATACGAAGACACGCTATTCCTCTATCTGCCGAGCCGTTGTATCGTTGTGTTAAAACGAGAGTAGGCAGGGGTGAGACGCCGGGCCTAAAGGCGGGATGACCGCTTCGGGGCCGGGCAATTGAAATTGACAAGATAAAATAGGAAAAAGTATAAGTATGGCTTTTCTAACTTTCAACAAGTCCGAACTGGTCAACCTTGAGTACTCGCTCAAGAGGGAGATCATCGGCGCTAACAAGACCGGAGCCTATTGCAACACCTCTATGGTGGGCTGCAACACCAGGCGCTACCACGCTCTTCTCGCGGTGCCGGTCGACGCTTTCGGCGGCGCGAAGCACATCCTGCTTTCCGGCCTTGACGAGAGCCTGATTCTTAACCGCAGGCAGTTCAATCTCGGAATCCATTGCTACGGCGATGTTTACGAGCCCCGCGGCCACAAGTACATCGTGGATTTCGAGGCGGCTCCGGTTCCGACCCTGACCTACAAAATCGGGGAGACCACCTTCCGCAAATCGATTGTCCTCGCTCCGGACTCCGACCAGATGATGATCCGCTACGAACTGGTCTCATCCCCTTCGTCCTGCGAGCTGGTCGTAAAACCTTTCCTCGCATTCAGGAGCATCCACGCCCTCACCTGCGAAAACTCAGAGGCGAAAACCGGATACAAGGAGATTCCTTCGGGAGTTTCCTTCAATATGTATGACGGTTTCCCTGACCTCAACATCCAGTTCTCCAAGGCTGCGGACTTCCACTATTCTCCGCTCTGGTACAAAGGCGTGACCTACACCGACGAGTACCGTCGCGGATTCGACTGCAAGGAGGACCTCTTCGTGCCGGGCAGCTTCACTCTCAGGCTCCGCAAGGGCGAAACTGCGGTGATTTCCGCTTCCGTCGCCGTTGAGGACGCGAAAGCTCTCCAGAGGAAATTCACTTCCATCGTAAAGAAAAAGGGAAGCATCACTTCCTACACCGATCTGCTGAAATACAACGCGGACCTTCTCATCAACAACCGCAACGGCCACAAGCAGGTGGTCGCAGGCTTCTCCTGGCTTGCCACGGGGCTGCTTCGCGAGACCCTCACCGCACTTCCGGGCCTTACGCTTTACAGCGGCGCCGGCGCGAAGGAGTTCGAGGAAATCCTCGACAACCTCATCGCCGAGAACGAGGAGAGGCTCACCCGCAGAACCACCCAGGTTGAGGCTCCGCTCCGTCTTGCCGATGTCCTTCAGCAGTACATCAGCTTCGGGGCCGACCCTCGCAAAGTCTGGAAGAAATACGGCGACGCGCTGAAGGGCATCCTTGAAAGCTACCTTCCGGGCCGCCGCGAGGAAGTCACCGTCCATCCGAACGGACTTCTCTGGGCCCAGAAATACCGCACCGCCCTCACCTGGATGAACGCCTACATCGACGGCGTCCCTGTGACCGAGAGGGCAGGCTACCAGGTGGAAACCAACGCATTCTGGTACGACAGCGTCTGCTTCGCCCTCGAAATGGAGACGAAATACGGTGCGAAGAACAAGGCGTTCATCAACCGCTGGACAGAAATCCGGGGCCTTATCGAGGCTAACTACGAAAAGACCTTCTGGATTGACGAGGCCGGCTACCTTGCCGACTATGTGGACAACGCCGGTCAGAACCCAGCTGTCCGCTCCAACCAGATTTTCGCCATCGCGCTGAGCCACAGCGCAGTGAGCGACGAGAACAAGTCGCTCGTTATGCAGACCGTTTCGAACGAGCTTCTCACCAGCCGCGGACTCCGCACCCTTTCCCCTCGCAACGAGGCCTACAAGGGCGTGTACGAGGGCTCGCAGATTGACCGCGACCTCGCCTACCACCAGGGCTGCGCGTGGATCATCCCTCTTGACTACTACATCGACGCGGCCTTCAGGATGATCGGACCTTCCTTCTACAAGAGGGCCGAGTATCTGGTCGAGGGCTTCTTCAAGGACATAAACAAGCACGGCGTCGGCGCATTCTCCGAGCTTTACGACGGAGACCCGCCTCACGAGCCTCACGGCGCGATTTCATCCGCCTGCAGCACGGCCGCCCTGCTCAGAATAGACTATCTTATGGCTCAGTATAAGCCTGAGGACTTGAATAAGGAGGAAAAACTATGAGAGTTCTGATGTTTGGATGGGAGTTCCCTCCCCATATCGCAGGAGGTCTGGGCACTGCCTGCTATGGAATGACAAAGGGTCTCGCCGAGAACGGGGTCGAGGTGCTGTTTGTGATGCCTTCGGCTTCGGGAGACGAGGACCAGAGCGCCGTTAAAATCATAAATGCGAGCGACGTCGCGGTTGACACCGTGAGCGAAAGCGTTGACGAGTTCCTCGGAAAGGTGAAGTTCATCCACGTGGGCTCCAATATGGTTCCGTATGTAAGCCCCGAGGATTTCGAGAACGTAGTGGAGGAGGAAAGGGCGCGTCAGATCAAGGATTTCCGCATAACCTACGGACAGAAATTCCAGTTCTCCGGCAAGTACGGCACCAACCTTATGGAGGAGGTCGCACGCTACGGAATGGTGGGCGGCACGATCGCTCTCCAGAAGAAGGACGAGTTTGACGTAATCCACGCCCACGACTGGCTCACCTACCTTGCCGGCATCGCCGCAAAGCAGCTCACCGGAAAACCGCTCGTGGTCCACGTGCACGCGACTTCTTTCGACCGCGCAAGCGACGAGAACATAGACACGAGGGTTTATGACCTGGAGAAAAAGGGTATGGAGGCCGCCGACAAGGTCATCACCGTCAGCGAACTCACCCGCAACATAGTCATAAACAAATACGGAATAGACCCCGCGAAGGTCGTCACGGTCCACAATGCGGTGGATTTCTCCGGCCGCAGCTCTCTCCTTGTTGAGAGGGGAGTGAAGGACAAAATCGTCACCTTCCTCGGCCGAATCACCTACCAGAAGGGTCCGGAGTACTTCATCGAGGCCGCCGCAAAGGTGCTCAAGAGGTGCGACAATGTCCGTTTCGTTATGGCGGGCAGCGGAGATATGCTCAATAGGTGCATCCGTCACGTAGCACGCCTGGGGATTTCCGACCGCTTCCACTTCACGGGCTTTCTCCGCGGAGACGACGTGCGGAAGATGTTCGCCCTCTCCGACGTGTATGTGATGCCTTCGATTTCGGAGCCTTTCGGCATTTCGCCGCTTGAGGCTATGCAGACCAATGTGCCTTCGATCATCTCCAAGCAGTCAGGCTGCGCGGAGGTGCTCAAATATGCCCTGAAAGTGGATTTCTGGGATGTGGACGCTATGTCGGATGCCATCTACGGCCTTCTGAACTATCCGGCCCT